>NZ_JBEZEH010000045.1:0-36110 GCF_040648775.1 Micromonospora sp. NPDC049089 | reverse complement strand
GGCCTGAACAAGTACCTCATGATCGTCGAGGCGATCGGCGCGAACGGGCGCTACTTCCGTTCGTTCACGGCCAGCAGCCTGGGTGGGTCGTGGACGCCGCAGGCCACCAGCGAGAGCAACCCGTTCGCGGGTAAGGCCAACAGCGGTGCCACCTGGACGAACGACATCAGCCACGGTGAGCTGCTGCGCACCAACGCCGACCAGACCATGACGGTCGACGCCTGCAACCTGCAACTGCTCTACCAGGGTCGTTCCCCCAGCTCCGGCGGCGACTACGGCCTGCTGCCGTACCGGCCGGGTCTGCTGACCCTGCAGCGCTGACCCGCTTCGATCGCGCTCGACCGACCTGGAACGGGGCGGGCTCGGCGTCACAGCGAGCCCGCCCCGCACCACGCCGGGCGCGATTGATCCTCTGGCGTCCCCGCGTCTCCGGAAACCTGGCATTGGATCGTTCCCAAGACGTCGGGCTGACAAAGACGGGACACGACACGCGCCAGCGGGGCGGGCTGTGGCTGACGAGTTTGGGACGATGCGCCGGTCGACCTACCGACGTCACCCGACTCGAAGGGACCTCCGCGATGGCAAAGGTCATCTCCACGCTGTTCATCTCGGCCGATGGTGTGGCCGAGATCGACCCTGACTGGCACTTCCCGTACTTCGACGAGAACATGGGCCGCGCCGTCACCGAGGACTACGACGCCGCCAACGTGCTGCTCATCGGCCGCGAGACGTACGACAGCTTCGCCGGGGCCTGGCCGGACCGTGAGGCCGCCGGTGGCGAGGACGCACCGTTCGCCAAGCAACTCGGCGACATGCGCAAGGTCGTCGCCTCGCGTCAGCCGCTGGAGTTCTCCTGGCGCAACTCCGAGCTGATCGACGGGGATCTCCTCGACGCCGTCACCGCGCTCAAGGCCGACGCCGGGGTGCGCGGGGTTCTCATCCCCGGGTCGATCTCCGTCGTGCAGCAACTGCTCGCCGCCGGCCTGGTCGACGAGCTGCGTCTGCTGGTGCATCCGGTGGCCGCGCGCAAGGGCCGCAGGCTGTTCGACGAGGGTGACGCGGCGTACCACCTGCGACTGCTGGCAACGGAAGCGTTCCCGACGGGTGTCCTTCGCGTGATCTACGCGCCGGGCCCGGCGCCGACGCCGGTCGGCTACGACGAGGTCACGGACCAGGTGCCAGCCGGAAACTAGGGCGCGCTTGCGGGGACGGCCGCCGCGCCGGCCGTTCTCCGACCGAGGCCGTCACAGGCCCATGTGAAGATCTCGGCGTGACTCAGTGGACGTACAACGATCGCCCTGCCAGCGTCAGGTTCCTCAGCGATCGGATCCCCGAGCCGGGCCGCACCGCCATCGAGGACGAGCTGTGGGCCTGGGTGGTGCGTGGTGAGAGCGACGCGGACGAGTTCGTCGACTTCTTCGACGACGACGACGAGCGCTGCGGCGCGACTGACGATGAGCTCAGGGCGGCACACGAGACGGCGTTGGCGGTTCGGCGGGAGCAGCAGCGCGAGTGGGGTGAGGTGCGTGGCAACCTCACCCGTGCCTTCGTCGAGCTCAACGGGCTGGGGGTGTTGGCCCGGGAGAACTTCAGCTGTTGTGGCACCTGCGCGAGCGCCGAGATCGACGACGAGCGGGACGACTCACGGCACTGGCGCGGCTTTCTCTGGTACCACCAGCAGGACACCGAGTCCCTGCTCGCGAGCGAGGACGGCGAGGTCTACCTCGGCTACGGCGTCTATCCGCCGGCCGACTTCGACGAGGCCGCCTACGCGGGCCTGTCGGAGGCCGAGCAGCAGGCCAGCTACCAGGCCGACCTGGAACGACTGCTGGACGAGGTCGCGTTCCCGGTGCTGCGCAAGCACGGCATGCAGGTGGAGTGGAACCGCAAGCAGTCCCGGCGGATCAAGGTCACCGGTGCCCGGTGGTATGCGCCACTGAATTGACCGCCATCGTTCCATCCCACACTTCGGGCAGATGTTTAGTGAGGCCCATCGATATTGACGCGCGGCCTCGGCGGCGACAGGATCTCGGGCACCACCACCCCTGATTCCCTCCTGGGAGGCGCCATGACCCGTCCCCGCCTGCCCCTCCTGCGGGCAGCCACCCGGTTGGCCGCACTCGCCCTCGCCACCGCCGGCGTGCTGCTCACCGTCGCCACCCCCGCCAGCGCCGCCGTGCCCACCGGCCGCTACGTAGCGCTGGGCGACTCGTACACCGCAGGCCCGCTGATCCCCACCCAGGTCGACCTCAACTGCCTACGGTCCAACCGCAACTACCCGTCGCTGGTGGCGGCGTCCGCCGGTTCGTCGTCGTTCGCCGACGTGAGCTGCTCCGGCGCCACCACTGACGACATCCTCTACGGCGGTAGCGGCCAACTGGGCATCACGACGCCACCGCAGCTCAACGCGGTCACCTCGAACACCTCGCTGGTGACGGTGCAGATCGGCGGCAACGACATCGGCTTCGCCGGCATCATCGGCGACTGCGCGGAGGCGAGCGTCAGCAGCCCTCTCGGATCTCCGTGCAAGAACCGGTACACCGCCGGAGGCGTCGACCAGTTGCAGGCGCGGATCGTCGCCGCCACACCGAAGATCACCGCCGTGCTCCAGGCGGTCCGGCAGGCCGCGCCGGGCGCGCGGGTCGTGGTGCTCGGCTATCCGGCGATTTTGCCCGACAGCGGTTACGGCTGCTGGCCGGTCGTTCCGATCGCCTACCAGGACGTGCCGTACCTGCGTGGCGTGGAGAAGTCGCTCAACGCGATGCTGGCCAGCGTCGCGAGCGCCAACGGCGCCACCTACGCCGACGTCTACACCCCGTCGATCGGCCGTGACGCGTGCAAGAGCAGCGGCACCCGGTGGGTCGAGGGTCTGGTGCCGCAGAACTCGGCCGCGCCGTTCCACCCCAACGCCCGAGGTGAGCAGGGCATGGCCACCGCCCTGATCGCCAGGCTGAACAGCTGATCAGACCGCCGAACAGTCGAAGCGGCCCCGTCGGAAGCGGCGGGGCCGCTTCGTGGGGACACCGGGCTCGGCCGACGTCGTGGTGCTTGGGATCGGGCAGTCCGGGGTACCGACGATGTCATGCCGATCGTGGGGGAAGTCGTCGGGGACCGTTACCGTCTGCTCGAGAGCATCGCCAGCGGTGGAATGGGCGATGTCTGGCGGGCGGTCGACGAAACCCTGGACCGCCGCGTCGCGATCAAGATGCTGCGACCTCGGCTGGTCACCGATCCCGGCTTCGGCGAACGGTTCCGTCGCGAGGCCCGGGCGATGGCGGCCCTGCGTCACCCGGGTGTCGCGCAGGTCTACGACTACGGTGAGGTGTCCCAGCCCGACGCGCCGGTGCTCGCGTACATCGTCATGGAGTGCGTGCAGGGGCAGCCCCTGTCGGAGCGGATCGCCGAGATGGGCCGGCTGGGTGTGGCCGAGACGATGTCGATCGCCGCGCAGACCGCCCGCGCGCTCCAGGCCGCGCACGACGCCGGCGTCGTGCACCGGGACGTCAAGCCCAGCAACCTGATCATCGAGCCGGACGGGCACGTCGTACTCGTCGACTTCGGCGTCGCGGTGACCCAGGAGGCGGCGAGCCTCACCGGGACGAACCAGGTCGTCGGCACCGCCCTCTACATGGCGCCCGAGCAGGTCACCAGGAGCGAGACGACGTCGGCGATCGACATCTACGCGCTGGGAGCGGTCGTCTACCACTGTCTTGCCGGCAGGCCCCCGCACGAGGGCGAGAACGCGATAGCGGTGGTGTTGCGTCATCTCGAAGAGGAGCCGTCGCCACTGCCCGAGGACGTTCCGGAGGCGGTCCAGCGGTTGGTCGCCACCGCGATGGCCAAGGACCCCACCCGTCGCTTCCCGACGGCGGCGACAATGGCCGCGGCGGCCCAGGGGCTCGCGGATCCGTCCGATCAGCTGCGGACGGCTGTCGGAGCGCCGGTCGGGGCGGCGGTCGAACGCACCGAAATTCAGCGGTCGGTCGTCGGCGGTGCGGCGAAGCGCTCGGGCGGCCCTGGGCCCAAGGTGCTCGCTGTGGTTCTCGGATCGATGGCCGCCGCAGCAGCCGTTCTGGTGTTCGCCGATCCCATCGGGATGATGACGGGCCCGACCGACGGGCCGTCGACGCCGCCAGCGGTGTCGCCGACGGGCCCTTCGCAGCGCGAGCCCGACCTGGGCGTGGGCGGCGGAGAGCCGGCTACCCGCGGTTCCGGGGGTCTGCCGGTCCGCGCGCCTGGCTCCCCGACCCCGACGGCAGGCGTTTCGGCGGGTGCCGGGCCGGTCGGCCAGCCAACGCCCTCCGGCGAGAGCACCGGGGGCGCGCCCGAGCCCACCTCGTCCGAGAGCCCGCCAGCGGAGCCGACGGCAGCCCCGACGGGTGGGACGACGGCGGCACCGACCGCGACAGCGTCCGAGGAGAGCGAGGAGGAGCCGGCCACGGAGCCGACGAAGAAGCCGTCCCCGGGGGCGCCGGCCGCGGACGAGAACGCGGCGCCGGAGGTCTAGTGACACACTGCTGGCGTGACGGCCGAGGCCGCCACGCCAGCAGTGTGGGTCAGGAGTCGATCGGGTCAGCCGGTGCTGCAGGTGATCGTCGGCCAGTTCCAGTTGCCGTTGGCCATGACCGTGATCCCGAAGTTGTTGCCGTTGCCGTTCGGCCTCGCGGTGACGGTGCCGCTGCTGCCGCTGACGGAGGCGTTCCAACTGTTCTGGATGCTCTGGCCGCCACCGAGGCCGAGGCTGACCACCCAGTTGTTGGTGCCGCTGACGGCGACGTTGAGGTTGAACCGGTCACCCCACTGCTGGCCGGCGGAGATCGTCGCGTTGCAGTTGCCGTTCCCCGGGTTGCCGGTGGTGGGCGGAGTGGTCGTCGGGTTCCCGCCGCTGCCCTCCCGCACGGTGATGTCGGAGCTTCCCTGGCTCTGGTAACCCTCGGTGGCCATGACCTGGTAGCTGTGATTGGTGCCGAGGTTCAGGCCGGCCCGGGCCCAGGCGTCGAAGTGGTTGGCGGTGGTGATGGTGCCACTCGAGCGCTTCTGCTGGCGGACGCTCCAGAACTGGTAGAACGTCTGGTTGCCGTCGATCGACGGGGCGTTGACCCGCTGGCTGCGGAGGATGTCGTAGGTGCCGCCGTCAGTGGTGACAGTGCCCATCCGGGTGGCGCCGCTGCTGGGGTTGTAGCTGCCGAAGTTCTCCACCACGTAGTACTCGATGAGCGGGTTGCGCGTCCATCCGTACAGGGCGAGGTAGGTGTTGTTGTTGCCCGGGTTGTAGCTGCCCGAGTAGGTGACCGTCCGCCGGGTGCCGGTGGCCCAACCCTTGCCGCCGACCCAGTTGTTGGTGCTCCTGTCCCAACTGCTGGTGTATCGGCCATCGGCGCGCAGCGTCATGCTGGCGTTGCCGCTGTCCTTCCAGAACGAGAAGTAGTACCCGTTGTGCGTGCCGGTGAGGTTCGACGTGAGGGTCCGGTCGGCCTCGGCGTACGCGTTGGTGGCCGTCATCGTGCCGGCGACGGCCACGACGGCGGCGCACGCGGCGCCCAGGAGCAGCCGCATACGGGCGCGGCCTCTCGGTTTGGTGTGGCTGGTGTCGGTCATGGAACTGTTGCCTCCTCTGACGGCTGGCGGGGGCCAGCGGCGCGGTACGCCTCGGCAGGCTGCCGGTGGTCGGGTGACGGCCACGGCGTCGTACCGCTCGGTGGTGGTGGGGCCGGTCGTCCTGCACGACGATCGGAGAAGTGGGGCGTGGTGGCTGGTGCTGACGACAATCGAACGTCGTCGATGGCGACCGTATTAACCCGGCCGTCGACTTGTCAACAACTTCCGGAAACAGAGCAGCAACACCGCCGCCAGTCCCGGAGCGGCATCCATCCAGGTCAGTAGTGGATCAGAGGTCAGGGCGGTCGTCGCGGCGTCCCAACAGCCGAACATCGGCCGGGATGGGTCCGCCGAAAGTTCCGGAGACTTTCCGGACCGGGTGCCCCGGCCTTGGCCAACGACACGCGTTGCCCGAGGGGTCAGCGACGACGTAGGTCGTTGAGCCGGGCGGCCTGGCGGGTCAGATGGTCGCGTTCGGCGAGGTTGGGGGCCTGCTGGGCAGCCTCGGCGTACAGCCGCGCCGCCGTTGCCAGGTCGCCGTCACGCTCGTTCAGGTACGCCGCCACCGCCGTGTACCGGGGCAGCGCGTCGTCCACCGCCGCGAGCGCCGTCAGGCCGGCCCTGGGACCGTCGGCCTCACCGACCGCCACCGCGCGGTTGAGTCTGACGACCGGGTTCCCGGTCAGGCGCACCAGTTCGTCGTACCACTGCACGATCTGCACCCAGTCGGTCTCCGCGGCGGTGGGGGCGTCCGCGTGCAGCGCCGCGATGGCCGCCTGGGCCTGGAACTCACCCAGTTGGTCGCGGGCCAGGGCCGCCTGGAGAATCGCGACGCCCTCGGCGATCGACCGGGTGTCCCAACGGCTGCGGTCCTGCTCGGCGAGCGGTACCAGGCTGCCGTCGGGGGCGGTCCGGGCGGCGCGCCGGGCGTGGTGCAACAGCATGAGGGCGAGCAGCCCCGCTACCTCGGGGTGGTTGATCGCGTTCGCGAGCTGCCGGGTGAGCCGGATGGCCTCGGCGGCGAGGTCCACGTCACCGGAGTAGCCCTCGTTGAAGACCAGGTAGAGGACGCGCAGGACGGTGGCGACGTCACCGGGCCGGTCGAACCGCAGCCCGGAGATGGTGCGCTTGGCCCTGCTGATGCGTTGCGCCATGGTCGCCTCGGGCACCAGGTAGGCGTGGGCGATCTGCCGGGTGGTCAGTCCGCCGACAGCGCGCAGCGTGAGCGCGACAGCGGACGACGGCGTGAGCGACGGGTGGGCGCACAGGAAGTAGAGCTGGAGCGTGTCGTCTGCGGTGGGGGTGGGCCCCGGCTCCGGCTCCTCCTCGACGAGATCCTCGCGCCGGCGGCGAGCGGTGTCGGCTCGGGCCGCGTCGAGGAACCGTCGCCACGCCACGGTGGTCAGCCACCCCTTCGGGTCGCGCGGCGGGTCGGCCGGCCAGACCCGGACCGCGTCGACCAGGGCGTCCTGCACGGCGTCCTCGGCCGCCGCGAAGTCGATTCCGCGGCGGACGAGGATCCCGAGGACGCTCGGCGTGAGGTTGCGCAGCAGCGTCTCGTCCATCGGAGTCGTCACTCCGTGATGGTGGGGGGCTCGCTCAGGAACGGGCGCAGCTCCAGCCACTCGTGGATCGGCTTCCCGCCCGCCCCGGGCGCGGCCGACAACTCCCCGGCCAGCTCGACAGCCCGGTCGTAGCTGTCGACGTCGATCACCATCCAGCCGGCGATGAGATCCTTGGTCTCGGCGAACGGGCCGTCGGTGACCGGCGGGCGGCCCTCGCCGTCGTACCGGACCCACGCTCCCTCCGGGGCGAGTGCCTGACCGTCGACGAACTCGCCGGTTCCCTCGAGTCGGGCCGCGAAGTCGCGCATGTACTGCATGTGGGCCGAGATCTCCGCCGGGGTCCACTGGTCCATCGGCACGTCGTTCACCCCGGCCGGGCCGCCCCGGTAGTGCTTGAGCAGCAGGTACTTGGCCATCGTGGTGCTCCTTGGTGTTGGCTGCGACCCATCGTGGTCACGTTCACTCCGGGGACGGAGCCGCTCGGCGCTTCTCGACACGGCTGTCCGAATTTCTTCCTCCCGCAGGTTAACCTCGGGTGAATCGTCCGCCGTTGAGGCACCTCGGGCGGCGCAAAACTTGATTCGTTCCAAAATAGTGAGCTAGTGTTCGTCGGGTGATGTCCGACTTCGAGGCGCAGCTACGGGCTGTCTCGTTGCGCGTGACCCGGCCCCGGTTGGCGGTGCTCGCGGCGCTGCGTGACCACCCGCACGTCGGCACCGACGCGGTGATCGCGCTGGTCCGCGCGGACCACCCGACGGTCTCCCACCAGGCGGTGTACGACGTGCTGCGGGTGCTCACCGACGCCGGGCTGGTGCGGCGCATCCAGCCGGCCGGGGCGACAGCCCGATACGAGTCCCGGATCTCGGACAATCACCACCATGTCGTGTGCCGCTCCTGCGGCGCCATCGCCGACGTCGACTGTGCCGTCGGCCACGCTCCCTGTCTCACCGCCTCAGGCGACCACGGTTTCGTGGTCGACGAGGCGGAGGTCGTCTATTGGGGCACCTGTCCCGACTGCGCGACCGAACGCACGCCCCAGAGATCCGCAAGCTCGGAAGGAAGTACATGAGCGACACCCAGGACAACGGCCCCGTCAGTGCGCAGGGCGTGGACCAGAAGGCAGCGGCCGGCTGCCCGGTCGCGCACGACTCGGTGACCGCGCACGGCAGCGAGAGTGAGAACCCGGCGATCGACTCGCCGACCCCGAAGACCGGTGGTCGTCCGCGCACCAACCGGGACTGGTGGCCCAACCAGCTCGACCTCTCGGTGCTGCACGCCCACTCGAACAAGGGCAACCCGCTGGGCGAGAACTTCAGCTACGCCAGGGAGTTCGCCAAGCTCGACGTCGAGGCCCTCAAGCGCGACATCGTCGAGGTGCTCACCACCTCGCAGGACTGGTGGCCGGCCGACTTCGGCCACTACGGCGGCCTGATGATCCGGATGAGCTGGCACTCCGCCGGCACGTACCGCATCGAGGACGGTCGCGGTGGCGCCGGCGACGGTGGTCAGCGTTTCGCTCCGCTCAACAGTTGGCCGGACAACGCCAACCTGGACAAGGCCCGCCGGCTGCTCTGGCCGGTCAAGCAGAAGTACGGCCAGAAGATCTCCTGGGCCGACCTGATCGTGCTCGCCGGCAACGTCGCCCTGGAGTCGATGGGCTTCAAGACCTTCGGCTTCGGTTTCGGTCGCGAGGACGTGTGGGAGCCCGAGGAGATCTTCTGGGGTCCGGAGGACACCTGGCTGGGAGACGAGCGCTACGCCTCCGAGAAGGAGATGGCGGCCGGCGTCGGCTCGACCGAGATGGGTCTCATCTACGTCAACCCGGAGGGCCCCCGCGGCAACGCGGACCCGCTTGCGGCGGCGCACTTCATCCGCGAGACCTTCGGCCGGATGGCGATGAACGACGAGGAGACCGTCGCCCTCATCGCCGGTGGTCACACCTTCGGTAAGACCCACGGTGCCGGCGTCGCCGACAACCACGTGGGTCCGGAGCCCGAGGGCGCGCCGCTGGAGGCGCAGGGCCTGGGTTGGCTGAGCACCCACGGCAGCGGCAAGGGCGCCGACACGATCACCAGTGGTCTCGAGGTGACGTGGACCGACGTGCCGACGCAGTGGAGCAACCGCTTCTTCGAGATCCTCTTCGGCTACGAGTGGGAGCTCACCACCAGCCCCGGCGGTGCGAAGCAGTGGGTCGCCAAGGACGCCGAGGCGATCATCCCGGACCCCTTCGACCCGGCGAAGAAGCACCGGCCGACGATGCTCACGACGGACCTGTCGCTGCGCGTCGACCCGGCGTACGAGAAGATCTCCCGCCGCTTCCTGGAGAACCCCGACCAGTTCGCGCTGGCCTTCGCCAAGGCGTGGTACAAGCTGCTGCACCGCGACATGGGCCCGATCGAGCGTTTCCTCGGGCCGTGGGTGGCAGAGCCGCAGCTCTGGCAGGACCCGGTGCCGGCCGTCGACCACGAGCTGGTGGGCGACGCCGACATCGCCGCACTCAAGGCGAAGGTCCTGGAGTCGGGTCTCACGATCGACCAGCTGGTCTCCACCGCCTGGGCGTCCGCCGCGAGCTTCCGGCACACCGACAAGCGCGGTGGCGCCAACGGCGCGCGGATCCGTCTCGAGCCGCAGCGCAACTGGGAGGTCAACCAGCCGGAGCAGCTCGCGACCGTCCTGACCACCCTCGAGGGCATCCAGCGGGAGTTCAACGAGGCCGGCGGCGCGAAGATCTCCATCGCCGACCTGATCGTGCTGGCCGGTTCGGCAGCCGTCGAGAAGGCTGCGCGGGACGCCGGCGTCGAGGTGACCGTTCCGTTCCGGGCGGGCCGCACCGACGCGACCCAGGAGCAGACCGACACTGAGTCGTTCCGGGTCATGGAGCCGCGCGCCGACGGGTTCCGCAACTACCTGCGTCCCGGCGAGAAGACCCAGCCGGAGGTGCTGCTCATCGACCGGGCCTACATGCTCAACCTGACCGCGCCCGAGATGACCGTCCTCATCGGCGGTCTGCGCTCCCTCGGCGCCAACGTCGGCGGCAGCCAGCACGGTGTGCTGACCGACCGGCCGGGCGTGCTCACCAACGACTTCTTCGCCAACCTGCTCTCCCCGGGCACCCGGTGGAGCGCGTCGAAGTCCGACGAGCACGTGTACGAGATCCGCGACCTGGCCACCGATGAGGTGAAGTGGACCGCCACCGCGGTCGACCTCATCTTCGGGTCCAACTCGCAGCTGCGCGCCCTCGCCGAGGTCTACGCCAGCCAGGACGCCCGCGACAAGTTCGTCGCCGACTTCGTGGCCGCCTGGACCAAGGTCATGGAGCTCGACCGGTTCGATCTCGCCTGACAGGTACCACCGACGAGCCCCGGCCGATCAGCACGTGATCGACCGGGGCTCGTCCCTGTTCGCGTGCCGTTCGACGCGGCACCAGCGCCGGTCACCTCGATGTCACCCCCGGTGCCATTCCCTTTGCGGCGAATCCCATGGATGATTTTCCTGTCTCATTGATCAGGTGGCGGACGGGCCCATCCATGGCAAGGTGTTGACCCTGCCCCGGGCGGCGGGCGCGGACCTAGTCACGCAGGGAGTCAACGTGGCCCATCCCGACCTGCAGGCCGAGGACGTGGACCAGCACGCCGAAAGCCCTGCGATACCCCGGCAACGGGTGGTCTCCGCCGGGCGGTCCCGAGCGGGCGTCGCCGACACAGCAGTCGCCTGGCGTCCGCTGCGGATCGCGATGATCGGTCAGAAGGGGATACCGGCGACCTACGGCGGGATCGAACGGCACGTGGAGGAGATGGCCAGCCGGCTCGCCAGCTACGGCCACGAGGTCACCGTCTACTGCCGCCGGAGCTACGGCGAGACGCCCGCAGACGGCTACCGGGGCGTACGGCTGCGCCAGACCCACACGATAGCGAGCAAGCACCTCGACGCCATCGTGCACGCGGCGACCTCGACCATGGCGGCGATGGCCGCGCGGCCCGACATCGTGCACTACCACGGGCTCGGGCCGGCCCTGGTCGCCCCACTTCCGCGTGCCCTGTCCCGGGCGCGCGTGGTGTTGACGGTGCACGGGCTGGACAACCAGCGGGGCAAGTGGGGGCTCGCCGCGCGGGCCGTGCTGGGCAGCGCCCACTGGTTCAGCGGGTACGTCCCGCACCAGCGGGTAGCGGTCTCCCAGGGGCTCGCCGCCCACTACGGCGCCCGGTTCGGCCGCCCGACGACCTACATCCCGAACGGCGTGAACCCGGCCCGACCGGCGCGTACCCGTCAGATCCAGGACCGGTTCGGGCTGACCCCCGGCGGCTACCTGCTGCTGGTCGGTCGGCTGGTGCCGGAAAAGGCGGCCGACCTGCTGATCCGGGCCTTCCGCCGGACCGAGACCCCGATGCGCCTGGCGATCGTCGGCGGGTCGTCGTTCACCGACGACTTCGTGGACCGGCTGCGCCGGGAAGCCGGGGCGGACGACCGGATCGTCTTCACCGGGTTCGCCTACGACGACCTGCTCGCCGAGCTGTACGCCGGAGCTGCCGGCTTCGTTCAACCGTCCCGGTTGGAGGGACTGCCGTTGACGTTGCTGGAGGCGGCCGCGTACGGGCTGCCGGTGGTCGCCAGCGACATCGCGCCGCACGTCGAGGTGCTCAAGGCCGACACCGCCGGCGGGCGGTTGTTCCGCGACGGCGACGAGGACGACCTGGTCCGGGTGTTGACGTCGCTGCTCACCAACCTGCCGGCTGAACGGGCCGGCGCGGTGGCGCTGGGCGAGCAGATCACCAGCAGGTACAGCTGGGATACTGCCGCCCGCGAGTTGGAGCAGCTCTATCTAAGGCTGGCCCCGGAGCCGGGCCGGCGGGCCAGGGCACGACCCACGGGGACCGTCGACTGACCGGGCGGTGTCAGCCGGGGCAGTGTCGGATCAGCCCCCCGGGGGACGGGGCAGTCGGTGCAACGGCCCCTTCTGCCGTCGAGGTGACAGGACTAGATTGAACCGATCTTGTGCCGGGAGGACATCGGTTGGCCGCGCCCGGCAGCGGCCGAGCAGCGTCGATTCAGTTCAGTGGGATCAGTGGAACAACACACTCAGCAGGTCACTCCGCTCATGACCAGGCGGCTCGACCCGACCCGCCTGCTCACCGGCGCGGCGGCGCTGGCCGCCGCGGTCGTGGCGGTGGTCGCGGGTGTCTCCATGGCGGCCGGTGACCGCAGGGGGATGGTGCTGCCGCTCGCGGCGGTCGTGGGGATCGCGGTGGCCGTCCTCGCGCTGACCCGGTTCGCCGGGTACGTGCTGCTGATGCTCGCGGTGCGCTCCTGCGTCGACCTGTTCAAGCTGACCGGCCCGAGCGCCGGCCAGGCCGAATCCGGCGGGACGGCCCGGGCGGTGGACCCCTCCACCCTGCTCGCCGTGCTGTTCCTCCTCGCCGCCGGGCTCTGGCTGGCCGCGCAGCTCAGCCGGCACGGGCGGCTACGCGGCTCCCCGCTCAGCTGGGCCATGCTGCTCGTCGGTGCCAGCAGCCTGGTCAGCGCCCTCGGTGCCAGCCGGCCGGCGAACAGCCTGTTGGAGGCGCTGCGGATCCTCACCGTGGTGGTGATGTTCGTGGTGCTGGAACAGCTCATGCCGGACACCGCGGCGATCCGTCGGGTCCTGCTCGCCTGCTACGCCTCGCTGGTGCTGGCGCTGGGCTACACAGTCGTGCTGTCGCTGCTCGGCAACCCGCCGGCCGAGGTGAAGGGCGACTTCACTCGCATCAGCGGCACGTTCAGCCAGTCGACCACGTTCGGCCGCTACCTGATGTTCATGGTGATCTTCGGGTTCGCGGTGTACCGCTTCCTCGATCGTCGCCTGCGGGCGTCCCTCGGGGTGCTGCTCGCGCTCTCGCTGCTGTTCCTGCTGCTCACCAACACCCGCAGCGCCCTGCTCGGTGCGGCGATCGGCCTGGTGGTGGTCGCCGCGCTGCATCGCAGCAAGCGGATGCTGGTCACCCTCTGCGTGGTGGCGGTCGCCGGGGTGGCACTGGTGCCCGCCGTCGGCGAACGCTTCGCCCAACTCGGCACGTCCCGCGCTGTCGGCGGAGACCCGACCGGAAACACCCTGGCCTGGCGGATCGGCTACTGGACCGAGATCGTCACACTCGCCGACCGGAACCCGGTGACCGGCATCGGGCCGAACATGACCCAGCGGGAGACCGACGAGGCGAAGAAGCCGCACAACGACTTCCTGCGGGCGTACGTGGAGACCGGGCTGCTCGGTCTCGGGGCGTACCTGCTGATGCTGTTCGCCCTTGTGCACACCGCCCGGACCGCGCTGCGGCGCGCGCCTCCGGGCAGCTTCGAGCGCGGCGTCGCGGTCGGGTTCACCGGCTGCGCCGCCGCGTTCGTGGCGGTCAGCGCCGCCTCCAACGTCATTTCCAACGTGGTCACTCTCTGGTACTTCGTCGCGTTCGCCGCGGCGGCCAGCGTGATCGCCCGCCAACCGGCTCCGAACCTGACCGGCGAGCAGCCACGAGGCACGTCCGTCCCGGTTTGACTGAACGACAGCATTGGGGAAAAAGTGGAGATCGTCGACTACCTGCGGGTCGCCCGGCGGCGCCTCTGGGTACTCGTGGGGGTGCCGGTGCTCGCCACCGGCGCCGCGGCCGCCATCGTCCTGGCAGCGCCACAGCAGTTCAGCGGGACCGCGTACGTGGCGGCGCCGGCCCTGGTGGGCGGCGTGGCCGGGACGCAGTACACCGGTACGCAGGCGGCGAACCAGTTCGTCGCGGCGTTCGGCGCGGCGGTCACCTCGCCCCGCGTCCTCGCCGACGTGGCCGCCGACACCGGGGTGCCGCCGGAGCGGTTGCGCGACGGGCTCGCCATCACCCAGGTCGGCGCGAGCAGCCAGTTGGAGGTGACCTACACCGCCGGCGACCGGGCGACTGTCGCGCCGGTGCTGACCGCGACCACCACCCGGGCGCTGGCCTTCCTCTTCTCCTCCCAGGTCGGCATCGCCACCGGTGAGGTCGAGGCGGCCAACGCCGACGTCACCGCGGCGACCAAGGCGATCGGTGAGTGGGAGAAGACGAACAAGGTCTCCCAGCCGGACCGGATCTACCAGGCCACGTTGGGCGAGCTGACCAGCCTGCGCCAGCAGCAGCTCTCCATGCAGGCGGTCGGCAACGGTAGAGGTGTCGACGCGGCGACCGCCGCGATCACCGCCGCCCAGAAGAAGCTCGACGAGCTGGGGCCGAAGCTCCCCGACTACCAGGCCCTGATCGCCCAGCGGGACGCGGCGACCAATGCCCTGTCCCAGGCGCGGGAGGGGTTGCAGGCGGCGCGGGCGCAGGCCCAGGCCGCCGATCCCAAGCAGGTGACCAGCATCGGCGAGGCGCACGAGGTGAGCCGGATGACCGAGCTGGTGCGCACCGCCCTGCCGGTGGGCGGTGCGGGTCTGCTGCTCGGGGTGCTGCTGGTGGGCGTACTCGAACTGCTCTCCCGGGGTCGTGCCGCCGCCCGGCCGGTGGCTCCGGCGGCGGCGACCACAGCGGCCCCCTCGGCGCCGGCGGAGACCGTGACCGCGGCACGGTCGTGACCGTCGGAGAACGGCCCGGCGGGTGCGCGAGGTGACCGGCCGGTCGTCGGCCGCGCCGGAGACCGGCGACCAGCAGGTACGCGGCATGGCCCGCGGCGGTGTGCTGAACCTGGGCAGCGCCGTGCTCAGCCAGGTGGCGCTCTTCCTGGTCATGTTGTTGCTGGCCCGGGTGCTGGGTGTACGCGAACTCGGCCGGTACGCCCAGGTCTACGCCGTGCTGTCGCTGCTGGGGCTGCTCTCGCTCTCCGGCTTCCGGGCCGGGTTGACCCGGTTCGTGGCGGTGCACCTCGCCGACGACGAGCCGGCCGCCCTGCGGGGCGCGATCCGGCTCGGGATCGGCATCTCGGCCGTGGCGTCCACAGTGATCGCCCTCGGTCTGGTGGTCGGCGCGCCGTGGCTCGCCGACGCCCTGCACGACTCGCAGCTCACCACCGGGCTGCGGTTGGCGGCGCTCTGCCTGCCCGCCGCCACCGTCTGCGAGGCCGCCCTCGCGGCCACCCGGGGGTGGCGCACGCAACGGGCGTATGCGCTCATCGGCCAGGTCTACGAGCCGGCCGCCCGGCTGGTGCTCACCGCTCTGGCGCTCGCCCTCGGGGCCGGCCTGACCGGCGCGTTCTGGGCGCTGGTGGCGGCGAGCTGGAGCGCGGCCGGGCTCGCCCTCGTGGCGCTCGCCCGGATGGTGCGTCGGGTGCCCGCCGCCCGGCCCGCGTACCGGCCGGGTGAGCTGTTCCGGTTCTCCACCGTCAGCTGGGTCTCCTCGCTGTCGTCCACCGGGCTGATCTGGGTGGACGCGCTGCTGCTCGGCTTCTTCGACTACGGTCCCGACGCGATCGGCGTCTACCACGTGGCGACCCGGCTGGTCACTATCGCGGTGTTCGTGCTGGCACCGGTGAACGCCTCGTTCGGTCCGCACCTGGCGCACCTCTACCACCAGGGTCGACTGGACGAGGTACGCCGGATCTACCGGGTCGCCACCGGTTGGGTGCTCCGGCTGTCGCTGCCGGCCTTCGTGGCGTTGCTGGTCTTTCCGGAGCACTTGCTGCGCGTGGTCGGCGGGCCGGGTCTGGCCGGCGGTGCGGCGGTGACAGTCGTGCTGGCGCTCGGCCAACTGGTGAACGCCGCCACCGGGCCCTGCGGGACGCTGCTGAACATGTCCGGCCGGGTCTCGGTCAACATGGTGGACAACCTCGCGGCCCTGCTGCTCAACGTCGTGCTCAACCTCTGGCTCATCCCGGCGTACGGCATTCTCGGCGCGGCGGTGGCCTGGGCGGTGTCGTTGGCAGCTGTGAACGTCGCACGGGTCTGGCAGGTGCGCGCGCAGGTGCACACCGTGCCGGTGACGGCGGGCATGGTCAAGGGCCTGGTCGCCGCGCTGGTCGCGATGGGTGCCGGGTTCGGTGTGCGGTGGCTGCTCGGGGGCGGGACCGTGCAGCTCGTGGTCGGCCTGGCCGCGATCGTGGCGGTGTACCTCGCCGTGGTGCTCGCCCTCGGGCTCAGTCGGGAGGACGTCATGGTGTTGCGCTCGGTGACCCGCCGAAATGGTCGACGCGCCCCCGCCGACCCCACCGACAGTGCCGGTGTGGGTGCCGCCCGCCCCGTGGTCCGCTCGTGACCGGCGTCGTGCGGCGTCAGGTCACCGACCGGCTGCGTCGGGGGGTACGCGCGGCGCGGGCGTGGGGGCGCGCGGCGAAGCCGGGAGAGCCCGGTCCGTTGCCCGATTTCCTGGTGATCGGTGGCCAGCGCTGCGGCACCACGTCGCTGTACCACCACCTTGCCGCGCATCCGCTGGTCCGGGTGGCCAGCGGCAAGGAGTTGCAGTACTTCAGCATCCACCACGGTCGGGGCGCGCTGTGGTACCGGGGGCACTTCCCTCGTCTCGCCCCGGGCGAGCGCACGTTCGAGGCGAGCCCCTACTACCTGTTCCATCCGAGCGTGCCGGCCCGGGTCGCGGCGACTCTGCCGCAGGCGCGCTTCGTCGTCCTGCTGCGCGATCCGGTGCAGCGCGCCTACTCGCACTACCTGCACACCCGCTCCTACGGCGTCGAGCCGCTGTCCTTCGCCGACGCCCTCGACGCGGAGGAGGAGCGGCTGGCCCGGGCAACGCGCGGTGGCCCGGACAGCGCCGCCGCGCACCGGGCATTGCGTAACTATTCGTATGCCGCCCGGGGGCGCTACGCCGAGCAGTTGGACCGCTGGTTCGCGCATGTCCCGCGGGAGCGGATCCACGTCGCCCGAACCGAGGACCTGCACGCCGACCCGGCCGGCACGTACGCCGACATGCTGCGCTTCCTCGGCCTGCCGGCCTTCACCCCCGAGGCGTTCACCCGGCACACCCGTCGCGTCGACCCGGGAGTCTCCGAGCTCACGCCGGAGCTGCGAGAGCGCCTGGGGGAGCACTTCGCGCCGCACAACGTGCGCCTGGCCGCGCTGTTGGGCTGGCCCGACCCCTGGCCCGGCTAGGGCGCGGCGGTCTCCGTCCTAGCGGACGGCGGCGAGGATCCGGTCCACCGGCTGGTCGGCGCGGAGCAGGACGGGGACGTCGGTCACTGTGGTGCCGCCGCCGGCCGCGCCCAGCGGGGAACCCACCGCCCCGGTCCGTCCGCCCGGTGTCGCCGGCACGGTCACCGGCGCGTTCGACGCCGACCAGAGCACCAGCGTGCTCGACCCGCCCCGGACGAACGCGACCCCGTGCAGCCTGCCGGCCACCGGGGTGGGCAGCGGGGTGACTGTGGCGTCCCGCGCCGCGTCGGCCAGGGCGGCCAGCATCCGGCCGGCGTCCCGTTCGGCCCCGTCCGGGTCGAGCAGGCCGTAGCGGACCTCGCTACCGGCGGCGTTGTTCGGGTTGTACGCCAACGGCAGCCAGCTGATCTCACCGATCCCGCCGGCGACCAGCAGGGTGACCGTCTTGACCATCTCCGCCGCCCGGCTGGCCGGGTCGCCGTCGCCGTCGCGCCAGAACTGCCCGACCTCCCACGCCTGGATCGGCGTGCCCGGTGGTGTGGTGGCGCGCAGGTAGTCCAGCAGCGGGGCCACCCCGCTGAAGTGCTCGTAGAAGTGCACCTGGCGGACGTCGACGGTGCGGTCGGTCAGCAGCGACTCGGTCACCGCCAGGAAGCGCAGGCTGCGGCTGTTGGTCTCGGTGCCCAGCGCCCGGCGTAGTTGCGCCTCCCCGTTCACCGCCGGGATCTGCTGCCCCCGGGTGCCGACCCGACGTTGGAAGTACGCCTGGTAGGCGGCGACGGCCTCGGGCATCCGGCCGGCGCGCACCAGCCGGTCGGCGACACCCATGCCGTACGCGACGCTGCTGATGCCGGAGTCGACCACCAGCGCCTTCGGGTCGGTCGCGCGGATCGTCTCGGCGGCGGCCCGGACCAGCCGCGCGTACTCCTCGGGGCTGCCGGCCCAGTAGCTCGGCGCGTTGACCTCGTTCTCGATGGCGTACTCCCGCACCCCGTACGGGCCGTAGCGCTGCACCACCGAGCGGACGAACCGCTGGTACGCGCCGAGGTCGGTGGGCATCGCCGACTCGGTCTTGTTCGCCGCGCCCCGGGTGTAGCGGGCCTTGCCACCGGTCGCCCAGCACACGCCGGTGCGGATCTTCAGGTGCAGCGTGACGCCCAGGTCCCGGCTGCGCGAGGCGATCTCGTCCAGCCCAGCCCAGTCGACCTGCCCCGAGGTCCGTTCGATCTCGCACCAGGAGATTTCCTCGTACGTCGCCGAACCGGCGAGCCGGCGCAGGTACGGCTCGAACTGCTGGTACCGCGACCAGTCCCAGTGCGCGCCGAACGGGTTGCTCACCGGGTCGCCGACGCGCGCCGGCGGGGCGGCTCCGGGTGTCACCTTCGCGGAGGGGGTGGCGGCCGGTGGCGGATCGTCGTCGCCGGCGGTGCAGCCGGCGGTGAGCAGGAGCGTGACGGCGACGGCGGTCGCGGCCGCGCGCAGCCGGCCGGGGCGGGTCACCGGTAGCCCAGCGCGCGCAGGGTCGGACCGGAGAAGACCCAGACCAGCAGGCGCAGGAACGGGTCGAGTTCGCGGCGGTAGCTGCCCACCCGGGAGCCGTAGATGGGTGCGGCGTCGCCCACCGCCGCCCGTCGGCGCTCCGCCTCGGTGGTGTATTTCTGCGCCACGTCGTGCTGCTTGCTGTCGTAGTCGAGGATGCCGTCCTCCCAGGGCTCGCCGAGGAATTCGAAGAGGCCGCGCATCGTCTTCTCCGGCTCGCTGACCGCCTCCTCGTACCGCAGCTCGTAGTAGCGGTCCGCCGGCAGGGTGGCGCCGACGGCCCGCGCGGTGCGGATGTAGCGCGGCCACTTCACCACGCACTTCACAGCGGACCAGTAGCCGAACCGTTTGCGGTGCGAGACCACCACGTCGCGTCCGTCTCGAATCAGGTGCACGATCTGGGCGTCCGGGAAGACCTCGGTGACGAAGTCGAGCGACATGGCGTACAGCGGGGTCTTGTCGGCCCACCGGGCCTTGCCCCGCGTGGCGGCGTAGTCGGCGTGCACGCCGCCGAAGAAGTCCCGGATCCGGCGCAACCAGTCCTCGCGCGGAAAGCCGAAGCGGGCCAGTCGCTCCCAGTCCCGGCCGACGATCCGTCGCAGGTCCGGCAGGAACCGGGTCTCCGGGCCGCAACTGATCCGCGAGTGCGAGTCCAGGACGAGACGCACCATCGTGGTGCCCGACCGCTGGCAGCCGACCAGGAAGATCGGTGCGGTACGGGTTCCGGTCTCAGCCACTGTCGACCGCCTTCGTCGTCTCGGATCGGGCGTCGGCCGCGGCGCGATCGAGCCGGTCGGTCAGCTCGTCGCAAAGGGCCCGGACGCGCCTGTCGATCGGTAGCCGTCGGTGGTTCGTCGGGCCGTGCGACGCGCGTGGGGCGATGTGCGCGTGCAGCCGGGGATGGTAGGGGAAGTCGAGGAAGGCGCAGAGCCGCCGGAGCTGCGCGGCGGGCTCCGCGACCAGGCTGTCGTAGCGGCAGAGCAGCACGTCGGCCCGCTGGTCCAGGCCGAGCTGGAAGAACAGCGAGTTGCGGACGTACCAGAACAGCGCGGCGCCGCTGTGGGGATCCATCCGCTGCGGGTCGTGGGCCCGGATCAGCTCGACGGTGTCGGCGTCGAGGCGTTGCCCCTGCCACCGGCGGCCGATGCTGCCGTCGGCGATCGCCCGCAGGGCCCGCAGGTTGGCGTCACCGAACTTGGCGACCTCGGAGCGGGCCCGGTCGTCGACGTCGCGGTAGACCCAGAGCGCCCGCCCGGGGGTCAGCCCCGGCAGGGCCAGCAACTCGTCCACGCGGTGGCTCTCACAGAGCGGCTTGACCAGGACGTACGCGTGCCGGCTGCGCTGGAGGGCGGCGGTCAGCACCGGGTCGGGGCGCAGTTGGAAGCGGTGGAAGAGGGTGCCGTCGTTCTCGTTACGGACCTCGACCTCTCCGGCGGCGTCCAGGCCCCGGACCAGCATGTTCGTGCCGGAGCGTTGCAGACCGACCAGGTAGACCGGCATCGCCGAGCCGGGCGTCCGGCCGGCCCGCCGCCGCCAGCGTCGCTTCGCCAGTGCGGTGCCGATCCGGTCGACCGGGTTGAGGCGGTCCTCCTCGATCAGCCGTCCGATCCCCTCGGTACGAGCCCAGCGCAGGTGCCGCCGGACCCGGCGCGCGGTGTACGCGAGCGCGGAGACCTCGTCGTCGGCTGCCACGGTCCTCCTCGTCGGACACCGGCCCCGGCCCTGCACCAGAGCGGGTGTGACCGGCGGCAGCCAGGTTATCTGGAGATCATGGCGGGAGGCCAGGCCGCGGACCGCACGGGCAGACGAAGATCACCCGTTCAGCCACATGCCAAACGTGAGCTGGACTCGCCGACCTGCCCTGCATACCGTGAGCCCTGGCCGGGGCGGGCAGACCCCGGTCATCACCCCCGGGCCCGGATCGCCCGATCGATGTGAGCAGGGCGAGTCGATGCGCGTGCTGCACGTGAACAAGTTCCTCTACCGCCGTGGCGGTGCGGAGGGGTATCTGCTCGATCTCGCCGACCTGCAACGGGTCGCCGGCGACACGGTCGCCTACTTCGGCATGAGCCACCCGGAGAACGAGTCGCCGCTGCCGTACGCCGCGCGGTTCCCGTCCGAAGTGGAGCTGGAGCCGGCGCCGAGCGGGGTGCGGCCCCGCGCGGTGGCCGTCGGCCGGATGCTGTGGTCACCGACGAGCCGCCGCGGGCTGGCCCGGGTGATCGACGACTTTCGGCCGGACGTGCTGCACCTGCACAACATCTACCACCAGCTCTCCCCGTCGGTGCTCGCCGCCGCCCGCGCCGCCGGTGTGCCGTGCGTGCTGACCATGCACGACTACAAGCTCGCCTGCCCGAGCTACCAGCTGCTGGACCGGGGCCGTCCCTGCCAGGCGTGCGTCACCGGTGGCCCGTTGCAGGCGGCCCGTCGCCGCTGCAAGGACGGATCGCTGTCGCGCAGTGGCCTGCTCGCCGTCGAGTCCTGGTTGCACCGGCAGTTCGACGCGTACGACCCGGTGCAGCTCTTCGTGAGCCCGAGCGGGTTCCTGGCCGACGTGATGCGCCGAGCGGGCGTCTACCCGGACCGGCTGCGGGTGGTCAACCACTTCGTCGACCTGACCGGCGTCGTGGCCAAGCAGACGCCCGGCGGCGGTGTCGTCTTCGCCGGGCGGCTGGCGCCCGAGAAAGGGGTCGACGTGCTGATCGAGGCGGCCGCCGCGCTGCCGGACGGGGTCATCGTGGACATCGCCGGTGACGGCCCGGCCCGGCCGGAGTTGGAGGCGCTCGCCGCGCGGCGGGTGCCCGGCCGGGTCCGGTTCCACGGCCGTCTCGACAAGCCGCGCCTGCACGAGCTGATCCGGTCGGCGGCAGTGGTCGCCGTTCCGTCCCGATGGCACGAGAACCAACCCATGGCGGTGCTGGAGGCGTTCGCCTGCGGTGTTCCGGTGGTCGCCACCGACCTGGGCGGGCTTCCCGAGCTGGTCGAGCCCGAGGTGGACGGCCGCATTGTCGCGGCCGACGCGCCGACGGCCCTCGGCGACGCGCTCAACGACCTCCTGGCCGACCCGGACCGGGCGTACCGGATGGGCCGGGCGGGCCGGGCGAAGATCGCCGCCCAGTTCGCCCCGGACCAGCACCTGGACCGGATCCGTGGGCTGTACGCGGAGGCCGCCGAGGCGCTGCCGTCGCGCCGGGCCGCCGCTGGCGGGGGAGCGGCCCGGTGAGCCCGGTACGGGTGCTCTACCTCGCCGGCAGCGGTCGCAGTGGCAGCACGCTGGTGACCACGGTCCTGGGACAGTTGCCGGGCTTCTTCGCGGCCGGCGAGCTGCGGTACCTGTGGCGGCGCGGCATCCTGGAGAACCGACAGTGCGGCTGTGGCGCCCCGGTCGCCGACTGCCCGCTCTGGGCCCGGGTGCGCGCCGACCTGACCGACGCCGACCCGGCCGGGATCGCCGCCCGGTTGGCCCAGCGGCTGCGGCTGCGCGGACTGCCCGCACTGCTGCGCCGCCAGCGTCGGGGGCAGCCGCCGGTCGCGGGCCACCCCGACGACACGCACCTGGCCCGGCTCTACGCCTCGATCGCCGAGCACGCCCTGGCCGGCCGGTCGGACGGTGTCATCGTCGACTCCTCCAAGCTGCCGCCGTATGGGGCCCTGCTCGGCGGCCTGCCCGGCATCGACCTGTACGTCCTGCACGTGGTGCGCGACCCGCGCGCCACCGCGTACTCGTGGCGTCGCCGACGCCCGCTGGACGGGCGTGCCGACGACCAGCTGATGAGCCGCCCACCGGTCGGCAAGGCCGCGCTGCTCTGGCTGGCCTGGAACACCGCGACCGTACGGCTGTGGGGCGACCGTCGCCGTGCGCCGGGCCGCTACCTGCGGGTGCGGTACGAGGACTTCGTGGCCGACCCGGCCGGTGTCACCGCCCGGATCGCCGGCTTCGTCGGCGCGATCCCCGACGAGCTTCCGTTTCCGACGCCCGCCACGGTACGGCTCACGCCTACCCACTCGGTGGCCGGCAACCCGTCGCGGCACCGCACCGGACTGGTCGACGTGGTCGCCGACAGCGAGTGGCTGACCGGGCTGCCCACCCGCGCGTACGCGGTGGTCACCGGGCTGACCGCCGTGGCGCTGACCCGCTTCGGCTACCCGTTGCGCCGCCCGGCGGCCACCTCTCCTGCCGCCCGCTTCGCCGCGGACCCGGCCGTCTCCCCGTCACCCGCCACCCGGCAGAAAGGCTGAACGATGCTCTCACTGGTGGTGGGCACCGGTCGCTGTGGTTCGACACTGGTCCAGGAGTTGCTCTCCCGGCATCCAGCGGTCGGCTTCGTCTCCGGTCTGGACGACAAACTGGCCCGGCTCAACCCGAAGGGCAGGTTCAACGGCCCGCTCTACCGGCGTTCGGCGCCGCGCCCGGCGGGGATGACCTCGCTGCGGCACAGTCGACGGTTGCTGGAGCGGGGCCGGCTCCGGGTCGCGCCGTCGGAGGCGTACCACCTGCTCGACCGGCAGGTCCTGGCCGGCTTCTCCCGACCGTGTCGGGACCTGGTCGCCGAGGACCTGACCCCGTTCGTGGCCCGGCGGCTGCGGGCCTTCTTCGACGAGCGGATCGCGCGGCAGGGCTGTCAGCAGTTGGTGCAGCACGTCACCGGGTGGCCGCGGACCGGCCTGCTGCACGCCGCGTACCCGGAGCTGCGGGTGGTCAACGTGGTGCGCGACGGCCGGGCGGTGGCCAACTCGTGGCTCCAGATGGGCTGGTGGGACGGCTGGCGCGGGCCGGACAACTGGATCTACGGTCCGCTCCCGTCCGACCTTCGGGAGGAGTGGGCTGAATCCGGTCGCTCCTTTCAGGTACTCGCCGCGCTGGGCTGGAAGATGCTGATGGACGCCTTCGCGCAGGCCCGGCTGCGTCACCCGGCCGACCAGTGGCTGGACGTGCGCTACGAGGACCTGGTCGAGCAACCGCGCGAGCAGGTGGGCCGAATGCTCGACTTCCTCGGTCTGGGCTGGTCGACGGCCTTCGAGAAGGGCTTCTCCCGGTACGACTTCACAGTGGGCCGGGCGGAGGCGTACCGGGACGAACTCAGCCCGGCGCAGCTCGCCGCGATCGAGCGGGTGCTGGAGAAGTCCCTAGCTGAGTGGGGCTACCCGGTCTACGGAACGCTGCAGGAGTAGAGGACAGCCGTCAGCATGCCGACCGTTCCGGTGACCGGTGTCGACGTCCAGCCGCCAGGACCGTTCGCGACCAGGTTGAAGGTGCCGGTTCCGATGCCCAGCAACCCGCCGGGGACGGTGACCGAGGTGGCGCTGGCGCCGAGAGTCCCGCCGCCGGTGAAGCCGCCCGACAACGACCAGGTGAAGCCGCTGCGCGTCAGGCCGCCGACCGGCAGAGTCCAGGTGAAGGTCGGCGGGGTGAGCACGCCGGCCGTGCACTGCAGGTTGGTCGGTGGATTGACCGTGCCGGCCTGCAGCGAACCGCGACCGTACTCGGCGCCGGTCCAGGCGGCCAACGTCGACTGCGGCGGTGCCAGCACGACGGCGGTGCCGGCGAGCAGCAGGGCGGCGGCACCCGCGAGCCAGCGCCGTCGGACGTGGCCGGCTCGCTCCCGGGCCGGCAGAGACCGCACGCGCAGGCGCCTCACAGCCGACCCACCCTGACCCGGCGCGCCGCGCGCACGAGCAGCAGGCCGGTGACGAGCGCACCGCCACCGGCCAGCAGAGGTGTCCACAGGTTGGTCCCGGTGCGCGGAAGCGGGCCGACAGTGCCGCCCGCCGATGCGCTGTCGCCGAATCCGGTCGCCGTGACGATCAGGTCTGCCGACCCCGAGGCCACCGCGTTGGCGAGCAGACTCGCCGTGACGAGCACCCAACGCTGCTGATCGGCGCGCATCGAGCTGATGGTGACCGGGTGCGCGGCCAGCCTGGTGGCGGGACCGTCGGCGAGGACCTGCTCACCCTGGCCGGTGGGGCAGGCACCCTCCACCCAGCGGATGGCACAGACGGCCACCATCACCTGGAGTCCGTCCGGACGGACGGCGAGAGGACCCAGCGCGGACAGCGAGATGGTCACCTCGCCGGGCTGCTCCGCGTGCGCCGAGACGCCCACCTGCCAGGGCACGGGCTGCTCCGGCGCCAGGTTCGTCATGCGATCGTCGTCGCCGATGGAGACCAGCGTGAGGTATCTGCTCCGAATGACCTCCTCGGTGGTGTCCGCGCGGGCCTGGCCAGGCGTCGCGAGTACCGCGGCGGCCACGCCCGGCAGCACCGCCAGCACGACCAGCATGCGTCCCACTGTCGAGTCGCCACGCGGTCCCGTGCCGCTCGGCTGGGTGCCGGGCTCCGGCGCTGCCCCGGCATCGTCGGGCACCGCCGAATCCGGTCGCCGACGGCGCCACGCGCGCTGTCGTCGGGTCCCCGGCTCGCCCCCGCGCGGCCAGAACGCCCAGGTGACGATCACCGCGGCGCCGATCGTGATGAGACTCGTGGCGTAGACGTTCGACACGGCTCGCACCGCGTACCCGAGCCTGGGCACCGACCACTGCACGAGCCGCACGTGGCTCACCGCGTACGGCGCGGCGTCGTTCGACTGGTTCGCGTCCCCCCGAAGGGTGAGCAGGCGGGTGGCCCCACCGCCGTTGGCGATGTCGACCACCCGGTGGGTGATCGGTGGCAGCGGCGTGCGGTCGACGGTGACGACGTCTCCCACGTGGACCTCGGACGCGGGGATCTCCCGCACCACGGCCAGTGACCCGGCCGGGATGGTCGGGCTCATCGACCCGGTCTTGAACAGGATGAGCGAGATGTCGAAGAAGAACGCCAGCGGGACGAGGACGACGCAGGCCGTCCCACCGACGGCGAGCACTGTCAGCATCAGGTCGCCGACCCGGGCGAGGGTGCCGTGCCGTCGACGTTCGCGTCCCACCATCTGCAGATCCTTCACGTAGACGTGGCAGTGAATTCCCAGGTGACGACCCCGGTCGTGCCCTGGTACGTGTTGCTGGCGCCGGACTGGACCCGGACCTCGAAGCAGAACCTCAGCTGCGGCGTCGCGCCGGCCGGCACGGTGATGGGGGACGACACCGGTGAGCCGGGCACCGCGGTGATGGCGGAGTAGCCGGGCCCGACGATCCAGGTGGGTGAACCGGAGAAGGCGGCGGCGGCACACGTGGTGCTGGTCGTGGGGGTCCGCACCGCCCGGTACTCGAGCGCGGGCAGCAGGGCTCCGGAGTTGTTCGACGAACTCGTCAGCGCGACCGTGCCGCCGACATTCGTCGTCGAGGTCGTCCGGATGTCGAGGAAGGCGTAGAACGACACCGAGGGGGACATCGCCGTCGCGTTGAACGCCAGCGTCGCGGCGTTCGCGACCGGGGTGTGGCTGGCCCAACTGCTGGAGGCGGTCTGCGATTCGGTGCCGAAGACGCTGGCGCCGAACGACCCGGTGCCGTACTCGCTGTCGGTCCACGCGGCGAGCGTGGACGTCGTTCCCAGGCCGAGAACGAGGGCGCCAGCGAGTACGGCACGGGTCCGGCGAAGCCGTGGTGTTCCGGCCGGCGTCCGACGGTTGACCACGGCCATCATCTAGACGGACTCGGCCAACAGTTGCCAGGTTTCCGTGACCGAGGTGCCCTGCACCAGGGTGCCCCCCGCGGTGACGACGAAGCAGAGGTTCACCGGAGCGCCGGGCGTCGTGGGGGGAGTGCCCTGCGTCAGGTTGAACGGCACCGCGCCGGCCACCGAGTTGAGCGGGGTGCCCTGCGCCACGATCCAGGTCGGGGTGGTGGGTGTCGCGCTGCAGTCGGCGAAGGCCGGGACGGTCGCGATGCCGTAGGTGAGGCCGACGAACCCGGCCGGGGCGGGGGTCGCCGACGCCACGGTGACTGTCGCGTCGTACGTCGTGGCCGCGGTCAGTCGGACGGCGAACGGCGCCGCGACCACGTCACCGGGGCTGATGTCGTCGAAGCCCGTGCTGAAGGTCAACGCGGCCGCGGTGCCGGCGGTGGGGTGCTCGGCGTAGGTGGTGCCGTTGGTGCTGCCCTCCATGCTGAAGCTGCCCGCCGTGAACGTGCCCGTGGCGTACTCCGAGTCGTTCCAGGCGGCAAGGGTGATCGTCGCACCGAGGCCGAGGACGATCCCTCCGGCCAGGATGGCCTTCAGCTTGCGAGAGCGGCCTCGACCGTTCGGTTTGTCCACTGCCGTCCCTGTCGGTTCAGTCAATTTGTCCTCCTCGGTGCAACGCGGTTGGTTGTCGTGGGCCGGTGCCAGCGGCACAAGGATCACGATAAGCACACAAACAAGGGCAAAACGCCCAGAGCGCTTAAGTTGCCACCGGAGGGTGCAGACGGGCAGGGAGCGCACCGATCGGCACTATCGACGGACGTCACGGGGCAGTTAATCTTTGGCCCCACCCCATCGATGTGAGGAGATGCGATGGCGCGCCGTACCGGCCGACCCTCCTACCAGCTGGACAAGGCCGATGTGCGGCACCGCCGCACAGTGCGCTTCGTGGCCGTCGCGGGCGTGATCGCACTGGTCACCGCGTTGCTCGGCGGGTTGATCGGCTACCAGGTGGGCCGTCCGGACGCGACCGAGGCGACCATCGCGAGCATCAAGCAGGACGAGGCGAAGCGGGACGCTCAGCAGATCGTGGAGCTGATCGAGACGGCCCGGCGCGTCCGCGATCAGGTCGCCCCGGTGCTGGCCGCCATCAAGACGGAGACGACGGCCGGACGTGCGCCGGACCCGGCGCAGGCGCGCCAGTGGCAGGGGGTCATGCGCCAGGCGGCGGAGCCGTTCGCCGAGCCGCCGTCGGGGACCACCGCCACCAACGTGGCGCGCGGAGGCCTGCGCGGAGCGGTCGAGCAGGCGTCGCTGGCCGTCGACGCCTACGGGCTGGCGGCCGGCGTTCCAGCGGCGCAACGGGCGGCCCTGCTGGACGTCACCGCGCGGCAGGCGGCCGAAGCCGCGACGATCTGGTCGGTCGCGGCGACCCAGCTCGATCAGATCAGCGTCGATTCCGGCCAGGGCCACCAGCATGTGTTCCTGGACACAGACCCCCACGAAGGGGCCCTCACCCCGGACGGAGCGGCCGAGGGAACCGGTGGCTGAGGCCCTTTGCGGGGCAAGTGTCGGGTTTGTCGACGGAGAGCGCCCCGCCCGGTCCCCCGAGCGGTCACGGCGTGATCTGGGGGCGACGCGCCGGATCGGGTACGGTCGCTAATCGCAAAGTCTATGAACCAGATTGGCTTTCTGTGAATTGGAAGCCGAATCGGAGGGGCACAGCCGTGAGGTTCCCAAGCGTCGTCCGTCAGGCCGGCCTCGTCGTGGCCGTCACCGCCCTCGCGCTGACCGCGGGTTGCGCGAAGAAGGACGACAGCGAGGTCCAGGCGAGCGGGGTCAAGCTGGTCAGGGCCGGCAAACTGACCGTCTGCACCCACCTGCCCTACCCGCCGTTCCAGTCCAAGGACGCCAGCGGCAAGGTGACCGGCTTCGACGTCGAGATCATGGACCTGGTCGCCAAGGAACTCGGCGTCGAGCAGACGATCGTCGACACCCCGTTCGAGGGGATCAAATCCGGTCAGGACCTCAACACCGGCAAGTGCGACGCGGCTGCCGCCGGCATGACCATCACCGAGGAGCGGAAGAAGGTCATCGACTTCTCCGACCCGTACTTCGACGCCACCCAGGCGATGCTGGTGAAGACCGGCAAGACGTACAAGTCCCTCGACGACCTCAAGGGCAAGAAGCTCGGCGTCCAGGCGGCCACCACGGGTCGTGACTACGCCAAGAAGCTCGAGGCGGAGAAGGGCCTGAAGCTCGTCGAGTTCGAGGACCTTGCCGCCCTCCAGCAGGCCGTCGCCAACGGCCAGGTCGAGGCCGCCATCAACGACCTGCCGGTCTGGACCGAGTACCTGAAGAAGAACCCGGGTGGGTTCGAGGTGGCCGCCGAGTTCGACACCGGCGAGCAGTACGGCTTCCCCGTGAAGAAGGACGCCAACCCGGAGTTGCTCAAGAAGATCAACGAGGTGCTGGCCAAGGCCAGGCAGGACGGCACGTACAACACGATCTACGAGAAGTGGATCGGCAAGCAGCCGAGCGCCTGAGCCGCAGAGCGGCCGAGCGCGTGAGCGCCACGCAGTACCGGAGGGGGGGGGGGCGGGCCGCCCCCCCCCCGCGGGGGGGGGGTTGGTTAGTGGCAGGTGGTGGTGCCGGTGTCGGTGTAGGTCTGGCCGGCTACCGGTACGAACTGCCAGTCGTAGCTGTTGGAGTGGAGGGTGAACTTCAATAGCCCCCACGCCGAGCTGTTACGCGCCTCGCTGTTGGGCTGGATGGTGCCGAAGCCGTAGTGGCCGGCGCCGCCCATCCCGGCGACGAAGCTGCGCAGACCCCGGCTTGAGTCGGCGCCACCGGCCGGGTTCATCGGGGCGAACCGCTCGTACACGTGGTTGTGCCCCCAGACCACGACGTCGGCGTTGTAGTCGTAGAGAGCCTGGTACAGCGGGCGCGTCGACGTCGACGGCGCGTGGTTGGAGCTGGACGTGAACAGCGGGTGGTGCCAGTACGCGATAGTGCACGGCTTGCTGCTGGCGGCCAGGTCCGCGCGCAGCCACTGCTCCTGCGTCGAGCCGGCCGACATGCTGATGTTCGAGTTCAGCGACACGACGTGCCAGTTGCCCAGGTCGAACGAGTAGTACCCGCGACCGCTCGGGCCGGCCGACGTACCGAAGTAGTTGTAGTAACCGCTCGCGCCCGACGTGTTGTAGTCGTGGTTGCCCGGCGACGGGCGGGTGCGGGACTTGTGCCGACCCCAGGTGGGCTCGTAGTAGCTGTTGAACTGCGACGCCGTTCCGCTGTCGTAGACGTTGTCGCCGGTGGTGAAGACCGTTCCCGGGATGCTGTCGAGCAGCGTCGCGGTGGCGCTGTCGCCGGAGCCCGAGTCGGCGATGTCGCCGGCGCCGACGAAGACCGGGTCGCCCGACGGGGGCGGCGTGGTGCTGCCGGTGGTGACCACCAGTTGCGGAGCGTCAGCGCCGCTCTCGCGGGTGTCGTAGTAGGCGCCGTCACCGCTGGTCGAGGTGGCACCGAAGCTGTACGTGCCGTTGCCGGTGACAGCGGCAGTGACGTCGACCTCGTACCAGGTGTTGCCGCTGACCGCGCCGATCGTGCCGAGCGTGGCCCCGTCGATGGCCGGCTGGTTGTTCCAGGTGGTGCCGGTCTCCGACCAGGTCGTGTTGGACATCCGGCGGAACGTGCCACCGGCGTCGCTGCCGCTGCTGCCGCTGATCGTGCGCAGTCGCAGCTTGGCGCCGGTCACCGTGCCGCTGACACCGCTCACCGTGAAGCGCAGGAACGAGCGCCGCACGGGCGAGTTGTCGACCACGACCTGCGTGGACGTGCCGTAGTTGGTGGCCGCCGTGTCGCTCTGGACGTAGGTGTCGGCGACGGGCGTGAAGGTCACGCTCGCCGCCGACGCCGCGCCGGCGCCGGTCACGACGACGGCGGCGGTCGCGGCGACGATCACCGTGACCACCCCCAGCGTCACCGACGGACGGGGGAATCGAATGTCCATCCAGGACTCCTTACCTCGTGGGAAGAGCGCAAGGAATGTAGGAAGGTCGATGAGCCGGCGGGCGACGGGCGGATGAACAGTGCGTCCCGACAGGCGAACACCTCGCTGTTGGGAGCCTGTTCAACAGTCCCTCGCCCGGATGCCACCCGCGGTGCGTTGTGCCTCCTCCACTGAGTACGGACGATGGCTGCCCGTCGATCAGAGGAGATGCTCGTGTACCTGTCGACCGTCTCCCGACCGGTCGCCGATGAGCCAGGATCGGGGCCTCACCGCCGTCGGTTCACGATGGTCAGCGGCAATGTCGTCGCGCTCGGCACGGTCAGTCTGATCACCGACGTGTCGGCCGAGATGGTGGCCGCGGTCCTGCCGCTCTATCTGGTGCTGGGCCTGCACCTCAGCCCGGTGGCCTTCGGCGTGCTGGACGGCGTCCACACGGGCGCCACAGCGCTGCTGCGGGTCGTCGGTGGTTTCGCCGCCGACCGGTTCCGGCGGCGCAAGTTGATCGCCGGCATCGGGTACGCGCTCTCGGCGGTCGCGAAGCTCGGTCTGCTGCTCGCTGGTCGGTCGATCCCGGCGATCGGCGCGGTCATCGCCGTCGACCGGATCGGCAAGGGGGTGCGAAGCGCGCCGCGTGACGCGTTGATCATGCTCTCCACGCCTCCGGAGGCGCTGGGTCGGGCGTTCGGGGTGCACCGGGCGATGGACAGCGTCGGCGCGTTCCTCGGGCCACTCGCCGCGTTCGCGGTCCTGCTGGTCGTCGGGCAGTCGTACGACGCGGTGTTCGTCACCAGCTTCTGCATCGCAGCCCTGGCCGTGGTGGTGCTCGTGCTCTTCGTCAGGGAGCAGCCGTCCGGCGAGGGGGTGGACGGCGGGGCGGCGGACGAGACCAACGAGGCGAAGGTCTCCGTCCGCGAGGCGTTCGGGCTGCTGCGCGCAGGACCGGCCCGGCGGCTGGTGCTGGCCGCCGCGATGCTCGGGCTGGCCACCATCGGCGACGGCTTCGTGTACCTGCTGCTGCAACGCCGAATGGACCTCGGCCTGCGCTGGTTTCCGCTGCTCGCGGTGGGAACCAGCCTGGCGTACCTGCTGCTCGCCGCTCCGCTCGGCGTACTCGCCGACCGGATCGGTCGCCTGCCCGTGGTGATCGGCGGCTACACCGCCCTCGGCGCGACGTACCTGCTGCTGGCCGGCCCGGTCGACGGTTGGCCGCTGATCGCCCTCGCGCTGACCCTGTACGGCGCCTTCTACGCGGCCACCGACGGGATCCTCATCGCGCTCGCCGGTCCGGTGCTGCCGGCGCGTCTGCGGACCACCGGAATCGCGTTGGTGCAGACCGGGCAGGCCCTCGCGTACCTCGTCTCCTCCGTGCTGTTCGGTCTGGCCTGGCAGGCGTGGGGGCCGGAGAGCGCGATCCGCGCGGCGGCCGTGGCCGTCGCCGGCGTCCTGGTCGGCACGCTGCTTCTGCTGGCCTCCCCGTCCCGACTCACCACCCGGAAGGTGCCCCGATGACCGCGATGTCGACCCGAGCGAAGCTCGGTGTGGTGGTCGCCTCGGCCGTGCTGTTGGGCGCGGTGGCGGCCGGCTACGCCGCCAGGGCCGGGCAGGCTCCCCGGACGCCGCCACCCGCCGGCGCCGAGCAGGCGGTCACCTTGACGTCCGGGCCGCGCCTGCTGGCGATCACCGGCCGGCACGTCTCCACAGTAGCCGCGACCGACCCCGCCGGGCCGCGCATGATCGCCGGCCTGGAATGCCTCCGGGTGTACGCGGCCGCCGGCACCGGGGTCTGCCTGAAGCCGGAGACCGCGTGGTCGTACCAGGTCGTCGTCCTCGACGCGACGCTGCGCCAGAGGAGGGCGGTCAGTGTGCCGGGGCTGCCGAACCGGGCCCGGGTCTCGGCGTCCGGCCGAATGGTCTCCTGGACGACGTTCGTCGGTGGTGACTCGTACACCTCCAGTGGCTTCTCCACCCGCACCGGGATCCTCGACGCCCGCACCGACACCACTGTGGCCTCGCTCGAAGAGTTCGCGATCACCCGGGACGGCAGGGGCTACCGCAACGCGGACGTCAACTACTGGGGCGTCACCTTCGCCGCCGACGACAACCGCTTCTACGCGACGATGGCGACCGGGGGCAGGAGATACCTCGTCCGGGGTGACCTCGCGGCTCGTACCGTCGAGACGCTGAAGGAGAACGTCGAATGCCCGTCGCTGTCACCGGACGGCACCCGGCTCGCGTTCAAGGAGGCGGTCGACGCCGACCCGGCGAAGGGCTGGCGGCTGTCGGTCCTGGACCTGTCGAGCATGCGGGTCACCGCGACCGCCGAGGTCCGCAGCGTCGATGACCAGGCCGCGTGGCTGGACAACGGCAAGCTGGCCTACACGCTGCGCCGCGACGACGGCCAGCCCGACGTCTGGGGCGTTGCGGCGGACGGGTCCGGCACGCCGACGCTTGTCATCCCCGGCGCGGAGTCGCCGTCCCCGCTCACCTGACGGTCCGGTCCGCGGCCCCGGCGGTCCGGAAACCTGTAGGAAACCTTCGATGAGCGCGTTGACTTCGACGTTTTACTACACAACAATCGTCATCAATATTTACGTTTATCCTTCGAACCTTGCAGTCGCCGCTGCTCAGGCCCGCCGGCACTGCACCCATCAGCGGCCACGGGCTCTGCATCAAGCCGGCCCGAGCCCCAATCGGAGGTGAGGGCACGATGAAACACGGTCGACGAGTGGCCGGCGGCGTCGCCGCGGCCCTGATGACGGTCACGAGCCTGATCGGGGCCGCGCCCAGTGCCGCCGCCGCAGCCGTGACCCCCACGCTCACCAGTGCGGTGACCGCCAAACTGCTCGGCACCGCCGAGCTGTCCGCCGCCGATGCCCAACCAGAGACCCGAATCACCGTCAGCCGCACCAGCGGCCGGTGGGCCTTCGGCACCGCCGTCGCGCTCGCGTCCCGACAGAAGGACGCCCACCCGACCGGGTCGATCTTCATCGCCCGGTCCGAGCCCGCCGGGTGGCGCATCGCCTTCGACGGCGAGGCAACCTTCGGTGCGCTGGCCGCGGAATCGCCCCTGATGACAAGCCAGGAGAAGAGCGTGCTCACCACAACCCCCACCCCGATGTACGCGGGCGGGGACTACCGGACCGGAATGGCCCTGCCGTTTGGTGTGGGCCAGACGTGGACGCTCACCAGCGGCCCGCACGGCTGGGGTGGAACCGAGTCGCCGTACAGCTCCGTCGACCTGGCCGGTGGCGACCAGGTGGTCCGCGCCGCCCGCGCCGGGGCGGCGTACACGATGTGTCAGGGATGGATCCGGGTCATTCACGACCGGGGCTACTCGACCGACTACTACCACCTGTGGAACAGCATCTCCGTCAACGGCGCCAGCGTCGGCCAGGGCGCCGTCCTGGGCAACACCGGCACCGACGTCACCTGCGGCGGAGCCGCCTACGGTCGGCACGTCCACTTCGGGCTCCGGCAGAACAGCGCGTACGTGCCGATCGCCGGCCACGACATCGGGAAGTGGGTACTCGCCAACGGCGCCGCCGCGTACCAGGGCGGGGCGCGGCACGGGTCGGCCTGGGCCGGCGCCGGCGGCGGCCTGTACAACTACGGCGCGCTCGGCTTCAACCAGGGGGTCGTCGACGCGAACGGCGGCGGGGTGCTCACCCGACGTGCCGGGCCGGGGACCGGCTACGGCTCGCTGGGCTCGGTGGCCGACGGCGCAACGGTCACCATCTCCTGCTCCGCCAACGGCACCTCCCACACCGGCCGGTACGGCACCACGGCGCTCTGGAACAGGTTGAGCGACGGCAGTTGGGTGTCCGACGCCTACCTGTCGACCGGTGTGAACGGCCCGATCAACGGCTGGTGCTGACGAGGTCCATCCCTGCGGGTTGGCGGCTCACCGGCCGCCAACCCGCAGTCATCGCAAGGAGGGCTCATGTCCGTTCGTACCTTCCACCGGGGCCGGCTCCTGCTCGCCCTGACCACCGCCCTGACCGGAGTCGTCGCGGTCGCGTCACCGGCTGTCGCCGACCCCGGTGGAACGCCAGCGCCGGCCGCCCCGCTCGCCGTCGCATTCGACACCGCCGCGGCGCGGTACGACGTGCCACGCGACCTGCTGGTGGCACTGGGGTACGCCGAGTCGCGGCTCGACATGCACGCCCGCACACCAAGCGCGGCGGGCGGCCACGGGCTGATGCACCTGGCGAGCGTCTCCGGCGTGCGCACCCTGGACGAGGCTGCCGCGCTCACCCGGCTCAGCCCGACCGCGCTGCGGACCGAACCCGCGGCGAACGTGCTCGGGGCGGCAGCCGTGCTGCGCTCGTACGCCGATCAGGCCGGCCTCACCACCGCGGCGCGCGACGACGTGAACGGTTGGTACGGAGCGGTAGCCCGGTACGGCGGCGCCAGCGAGGCGTCGGTCGCGCGGCTCTACGCCGACACCATCTACGACCTGCTGCGGACCGGGTTCACCGAGCGCGGCGAGGCGGTGGCTGGGCGACCGGTCGCGCCCCGGCGGGGTGGCCTGGAGCGGGCCGCCGTGCTCGGCGGGATCGGCACCTTGAGCACCGACTACGGGCCGGCCGCGTGGGCGCCGGCCAGCACGAGCAACTACACGGCGGCCAGTCGACCGGGCAGTCACCCGGTCACCCGCATCGTCATCCACCTGACGCAGGGCTCGTATGCCGGCGCCGTCAGCTGGTTCCAGAACCCGGCCGCCCAGGCCAGCGCGCACTACACCTTCCGCTCCTCCGACGGGGCCGTCACCCAGTCGGTGCGGGAGAAGGACATCGCCTGGCACGCCGGCAACTGGACCTACAACACCGAGTCGATCGGCATCGAGCACGAGGGGTTCGTCGACAACCGCGCCTGGTTCACCGACGCCATGTACCGAGCCTCGGCCGCGCTCACCCGCAGCCTCACCACGAAGTACGGCATTCCCCGGGACAGGGCGCACATCATCGCCCACAGTGAGGTGCCCGGTGCCACCCACACCGACCCGGGCCCGAATTGGAACTGGACCTACTACATGCAGCTGGTGAATGGCATCACCGGCATCGGCTCCGGCACGGTGACCACCGAGGCGTCCAGCCTCAACGTGCGCTCCGGCCCCGGCGCCAGCTATCCGGTCGTCGGCTCGGTCGCCGACGGCGCCACCGTCGCCGTCTACTGCCAGGCCGTCGGCAGCACTGTCACCGGCCCGTACGGCACGACTGCCGTCTGGAACCGGATCGGCACCAACCGCTACGTCTCCGACGCCTTCGTACTGACCGGCTACGACGGGTACATCCCGAACGTGCCGCGCTGCTGAGGGCGCGGTACGACCACGAACGCTCAGGCGGCCGCCGACGAGCCGAAGAGCAGGTCCAGCTGGGCGTCCAGCGCGCCCAGCGCCTGTTCGGCGGTGTACTGCCCGCCCAGCAGGTAGACACCGAGCCCCTCCATCAGCGCCAGCAGGCCGGCCGCGGCGGCGACGCCGTGCCGGTCGGGCAGGACGCTGGCGATGAACCCGGTGAACTGCGCGGTGTCCTCGTGCAGGCTGGGCGCAGCCGACGGTCGCACCGCCGTGTAGGCGAGGAACGCGAGCGCCACCCGCCCGTTGTCGCGGGTGCCTTCGTCGAGCGGCAGCAGCGCGGCGAGCATCGTCCGCAGCAGCAGTCGAGGTGACGGGGTCTCGCCCAGCCGTGCCACCGCCTCGGTGACCCGGCTCTGGCTGCGCTCCCGCACCACACTCAACGCGAAGGCCATCATCTCGTCCTTGGTCCGGAAGTAGTGCTGGACCATCCCCGCCGAGACCCCGGCCTCGGCGGCCACGTGCCGA
>NZ_JBEZEH010000044.1:0-36622 GCF_040648775.1 Micromonospora sp. NPDC049089 | reverse complement strand
GGTCGGCCCGCGCCAGCTCCCAACCCAGCACGGCCGCCATCCGGTACGCGGGACTGCCGCGCCGCCCCGCGCCGCCCCGCCCCGCCCCAGCCCCAGCCCCAGCCCCAGCCCCAGCCCCAGCCCCGCGATCTTGCACTTCCGGTTGCCGGTTTGCCGGGATGGCCCCGCTTCGCCGCGACAGAAACTGCAAGATCGACGGGCTGGAGGGCGGCGAGGGCGCGGGCGCGGGGCGCGGGCGCGGGGCACGGGCGCGGGGCGCGGGCGCGGGGCACGGGCGCGGGGCGGGGCGGGTGGTTAGGGCACTGGGACCAGCTCTGGGGCGGAGGACGGCGGGTCGGTGGGGGCGGGGGCCGGGCGGGGGCGCAGGAATTGCGGGGCCCACCAGTTGGCGTCGCCGAGCATGGTCATCAACGCCGGCAGCACCACGCCCCGGATGATGGTGGCGTCCAGCAGGATGGCCGCCGCCAGACCGATGCCGAGCTGCTTCATGTCGATCGTGCTCAGCGTCGCGAAGATCGAGAAGACCCCGACCATCACGATCGCCGCACTGGTCACCACCCCGGCCGACGACGTGATCCCGTACGACACGGCGTCGCGGTTGGGCAGGCCGGACCGGACGCCCTCGCGGATCCGACTGACCACGAAGACGTGGTAGTCCATCGAGAGGCCGAAGAGCACCACGAACAGGAACAGCGGCAGCCAGGACACGATCGCGCCCATCGAGGTGAAGCCGAGCAGTCCCTGCGCCCACTCGCCCTGGAAGATCAGCACCAGCAGGCCGTACGCGGCACCGGCGGACAGCAGGTTCAGCACGATCGAGCTTGCCGCGATCACCACCGACCGGAAGGTGAACGTCATGACCAGGAAGGTCAGCACCAGCACGAAGCCCATGACCAGCGGCAACTTGTCCCGGACGTGCTGGGCGTAGTCCTCGCTGTCGGCGACGCTCCCGCCCACCGCGTACTCGATGCCGGGGATGCCCCGCAGTTCGGCCGGGACCAGGTCCCCGCGCAGCTTCTCCAACGACTGCACCGAACGGTCGTCCCGACTGGCGTACGGGGTGGGGACGTCCAGCACCGAGACCCGCCGGTCGGCCGACACCTCGATCTTCGGGCCGTCCGCCTCGGCCGGGGCGAACAGCGGATCGGCAGCCGCCCGGGTGGACAGGCCGGTGAGGGCGGTGCGTACCCGATCGGCCTGGTCGGCGGGCGCCCGGACGGCCACCACGTGATTGGTGCCGGCGCTCGGGAAGGCGGTGGTGAGCCGGTCGTACGCCTGCATTGCCGGAGTCGTGCGGGGCAGGTCCTCCATGCCGGGGAACTTCAGCTTCATGCCGAGCGCCGGCGCGGCCAGCGCGAGGAGCAGCCCGACCGAGATGATGAGCGTCGCCACCGGCGCGCGCAGCGCGGGCCTGAGCACCGCCGGCCACAGCCGGGGCGCGCGGGGCTCGCCGTGCCGGCCGGTACGCGGCGCGGTCAGTCGCCAGAGCAGCGGCACCCGGGGCCGGTCCACCCAACGGCCGAGCCGGGCCAGCAGGGCGGGCAGGACCGTCAGTGAACCGGTCACCGCGACGGCCACCACGAGGATCGAGCCGATGGCGAGGGACGAGAAGACCACGTCGCCGGCGAGCAGCAGCCCGGCCATCGAGATGATCACCGCGAAGCCGGAGACCACGACGGCGTGCCCGGAGGTCTCCGCGGCGATCTCCACCGCGTCCAGACCGGACCGACCCTTGGCGCGTTCCTCCCGCTCTCGACGGATGTAGAACAGCGAGTAGTCGACGCCGACCGCCATGCCGATCAGCAGGATCACCGGTGCCGTGGTGTCGGTGGCCGGCACCAGGTGCGAGGCGAGAGTGGACAGACCCATCGCGGCGGCGACCGAGGAGAGGGCCAGCAGCACCGGCACGCTCGCCGCGATCAGCGCGCCGAAGGCGATGATCAGGATCGCCAGGGTCACCGGCAGGCTGAGCAGCTCGGCGCGCTTGAAGTCCTTGCCCAGGGTGTCGTCGAGGGCCTGACCGATCGACGGTCCGCCGACCTGCTCGACGCGAAGCCCGGGGTGCGCGGCCTGCACGGAGGCGGTGGCGTCCCGCAACGGCTGCACCCGCTCCGAGGCCGTCTCCGGGTCACCCGACATGGTGATCGGCAGCAGCAGCGCCGAGCCGTCCCGCGCGGTGACCGGCTGGCCCACCCCGGCAACCCCGGTGACCGTACGCAGCCGGGCCGCCGCGTCGTCGGCCGCCGACTTCGCCGCCGCCGGGTCCAACGCGCCACCCCGGGAGGTGATGAGGACGTTGTCCACGGCCGGGTCGTCGAAGTTAGCGGCGTCGACGATCAGGCCGGCCCGCCCTGCCTCGCCGATCGCCTGGTCACCGCTGGTGGCCTCGTTGAGTCCGGCGGCGTTGCCGCCGACGAAGCACACCGCCACGAACACGGCCCACAGTGCGATCGCCCGCCACGGGTGCTCGGCGCTCCACCGCGCCAGCCGCACCGTCACCGGTCTTCTGCCCATCTCGGGTCCCCCTGTCACGTCAACCCCCTGTCAACGGTGCTGACGCTAGGTGCGTGACGAGGCGGTCACATCGGGGATCGACCTGGGCTCACCCTGGAACCAGAGGACCGGGCGCGGGGGTACGTTCGCGGGACATCGGCCCGCGATTCGGACGTACACCGGGGGCCTGCCCCGAGCGACGGGCCGCGACCCGCCGGCATCGCCCCGAGCCGGCTCCGGGTCATCCCCGAAGGGCACCCCGGGGCCGTGGCTGACAGTGCGGGCAACTGTACGAGGACCGGTTCATGAACGCCTCGCGGCGGATCGGCGCGCCACACCGGCGGCACGGCTCGCCCTCGCGGCCGTAGGCGTTGAGCGCCCGGTCGAAGTAGCCACTCTCGCCGTTGACGTTCACGTAGAGGGCGTCGAAGCTGGTGCCGCCCTCGCTGATCGCCTCGGCCAGCACGTCGCGGACGTGGCCGAGCAGACGCTGCGCGGCCGGGCCGGTCAACGCGTCGGTCGGTCGGCCGCCGTGCAGCTTGGCGCGCCAGAGCGCCTCGTCGGCGTAGATGTTGCCCACCCCGGAGATCAGGGTCTGGTCGAGCAGCGCGCGCTTCACCTCGGTGTGCCGGCGGCGCAGCGCCGCGACGAACGCCTCGTCGGAGAACTCCGGGTCCATCGGGTCGCGGGCGATGTGCGCGATCTCGTCGGGCAACTCGGCGCCGCCCTCGCTCACCGAGAGCCCGCCGAACGTGCGCTGGTCGACGAAGCGCAGCTCCGGGCCGTCGTCGCTGAAGCGGAACCGGACCCGAAGGTGGGTCTCGTCCGTCGTGCCGGGTGGCTGGAGCAGCAGCTGACCCGACATGCCGAGGTGCCCGACGATCGCGTCACCGCTGTCCAGTGGCAGCCACAGGTACTTGCCGCGACGGCGGGCGTCGAGCACCGTCCGGCCGGCGAGCACGTCGGCGAAGTGCACGTCGCCGGGAGCGTGCCGGCGGACCGCACGCGGATGACGAACCTCGACCGAGGCGATCCGGCGGCCGACGACCCACTGGGCCACCCCCTGCCGGACGGTCTCCACCTCGGGCAGCTCAGGCACGCGGGCGGCCCGTCTCGTGGCCGTCGGCGCCCCCGGCCGGCAGCGCCTGCGCCAGGTGGTCGGCCTGCTCTGCCTCCGCCGCCCGCTCGGCGCTCTCCAGCGGCCCGAACGGCTCGCCGCAGTCGGCCGAGTCGTCCCGGTCGGCCGAGTCGTCCCGGTCGGCCGGCTGGTCCTGACGATCGTCGCCGACCGGACCACGCTGGCCGCCGTCGGCGTTCTGACCACCCTGGCTGCCGTCGCCGTTCTGGCCGTTCTGGCCGTTCTGCTCGGCGAGCGTCCGCCAGGCGGCCTCGGCGGCCCGCTGCTCGGCCTCCTTCTTGCTGCGCCCCTCCGCGCCGCCGTACCGGTTGCCGGCAACCACCACCCAGGCGGTGAACGTCTTGAGGTGGTCCGGGCCGGTGCCCTCGATCCGGTACTCCGGTACGCCGAGACCGAGCGCGGCCGTCAACTCCTGAAGACTGGTCTTCCAGTCCAGTGCGGCCCCACGACCGGCCGACTCGGCCATCAGCGGGTCGAAGAGCCGGTGGATGACGATCCCCGTGGTGTCCAGGCCGTACTGGAGGTAGATCGCGCCGAGCAGCGCCTCCAGCGTGTCGGCGAGGATGCTCGCCTTGTCCCGGCCACCGGTCGTCTCCTCACCCTTGCCGAGCAGCAGGTACGCGCCGAGGCCGTCCGGGCCCAGACCGCGGGCCACGTCGGCGAGCGCCCGCATGTTGACCACGCTGGCCCGCAGCTTGGCCAGCTGTCCCTCGGGCAGGTCCGGGTGGTTGTGGAACAGCGCCGTGGTGATCACCACGCCGAGCACCGAGTCGCCCAGGAACTCCAGCCGCTCGTTGGTCGGCAGCCCGCCGTTCTCGTACGCGTACGACCGGTGGGTCAACGCGCGCTGGAGCAGCTCGGGTTCCAGGCTCACTCCGAAGGCGGCTTCCAGGTGACCGACGGACGCCCGCCGCCGCTTGTCGTTGCTCATGTGCGTACCTCGGTGTCGGTGGAGCGGTCGGTGCGACCGGTCGCGGCGTCGTGGTCGAGCAACGCGGTGACCAGATCGGTGGCGCGCCGCCGCCACAGGTGGGCGGCGAGAGCTATGCCGGAGGCGACGTCGTCGGCGCGGGCGGACCCGTGACAGACGACCACCGTCCCCGCGACGCCCAGCAGGGCCGCCGCGCGGGGCGCGCCGCCCTGGGCAGGTGGGCCGCCGGCCATCGCGTACGCGCCCTCAATGGCCTTGAGCAGCACGTTACCGGTGAAGCCGTCGGTGACGACCACATCGGCGCGCGCGCCGAGGGCCACGTCGTACCCCTCGACCAGGCCGACGTAGCGCGCCCCGCCGGGCAGCGGTTCGACGGCGAGCAGGGGGTCGGTGGCGCGGCGGACCCGGTCGCCCTTGCCGGCCTCGGTGCCGACCGAGAGCAGCCCGACCCGGGGCGCGGCGATCGAGTGGGCCACCGCCGCGTAGGCGGCGCCGAGCACGGCGTGGCGGGCGAGGGTGGCCGGGCGGGGTTCCAGGGAGCCGCCGACGTCAAGCAACACGACCGGCCCCGCCACGGCGGGCAGGGTGGCGGCCAGCGCGGGTTGGCGGATCTCCGGCGAACGGCCGAGGCCGAGTACGGCCGCGGTGACGGTGGCGCCGGTGGCGCCGGCTGAGACCAGGGCGTCGGCGGTCCCGTCCCGGACGGCGGTGACCGCAGCCCGGACGGTGCTCTCGGAGCGGGCGGCGCTGGGATGGTCGGCCATGCCGACGACATCGCGAACGGGCCGCACCGTGATCCGGGCGCGTTGCGCGGGATCGAGGGCAGCGATCAGCTCGTCGGCGACCTCGGTCGGACCGACGAGAAGCAGATGCAGGTCGGGGTCGGCGCGCATGGCCCGCAGAGCGCCGTCAACCACGACGGCGGGAGCGTCGTCCCCGCCGAGGAGGTCAACGGCGATCCGCGCGGCGCCCGGCTCCACCGGAACGCCGGCCGGACTGGGCCGGCCGGCGTCGGAGGGAGCCGGGGCACCGGGCGAATGCCAGGATGCGCGCGCCGCCCGACCTGGGGTCGGGGGCGTCACTCGGCGTCCAGGTCAGACCTCGAGAACCTGGCGGCCGTTGTAGGTGCCGCAGACGGAGCAGGCGGCGTGCGGCAGCTTCGGGGACTTGCACTGCGGGCACGCGACGGTCGCGACCACTGTCGCCTTCCAGTTCGCCCGGCGGGACCGGGTGTTGCTGCGCGACATCTTGCGCTTCGGGACGGCCACGGTTCTTACTCCTCTGTAACGGTCAGTTGCGACAGGCCCGCCCAACGCGGGTCGATCTGCTGGTGACTGTGGTCGGCCGGCAGATCGTCCCAGTGCGCCCCGCATTCGGGGCACAGTCCTGGGCAGTCCTCCCGGCAGAGCGGGTTGGTCGGCAGCGTGAGCACCAACGCGTCCCGCAGCGCCGGCTCCAGGTCGATCAGATCGCCCTGCATCCGGCCCACCTCGTCCTCGTCGGTCGTGGCGTCCGTGGTGCTGTCCTCGTACGCGTACAGCTCCTGGATCGTCACGCCCATCGAGTCGTTGATCTCGCGCAGGCAACGGCCGCACTCGCCCCGGACGGGACCGGTGATGGTCCCGGAGACGAGCACGCCCTCGGACACCGACTGCAACCTCAGATCGAGGTCGAGGTCCGCGCCCTCCGGCACGCCGATCAACTCCACACCGAGGTCCGCCGGTGCCGGCACGACCCGCTGGACCTCACGCAACGCGCCAGGGCGACGCGGCAGGTCCCTCGTGTCGAGGACCAGCGGCGCCCTGGGGTTGAGTGTCGATGGCGAGTGCTTGGGCATAGTTAGACTCCGGCCGGTGAGAGGCCGACAAAAAAGGTTACCTGGACGACCGCCCGACCGTCGAACCGGGGGCGACGCCCGCCTGAGAAGTCGGCTGGTGAGGTGCCGCTCAGAAGGGTAGCGGGCGTTCCGCCTCATCCCCAGCGAAGGTGCCGATCTCCCGCAGCGCGTGCATCTTGTCCCGGCCGCGCTCTATCGAGGCCAGCGCCCGGGTGAGGAACTGCTCGAAGTTGGCCAGCGCGGTGTCGACGTAGTCGTCGACCTCCTCACGCAGGCGTTGCGCCTCGGCGCGGGCCTCACCGATGATCCGGGCGCCCTCGTGCTCGGCCGACACGGTGATCTCGTTCACCGAGACCAGGCGGGCGTGTTCTGCCTCACCCTCGCTGATGATCCGGTCCGCCTCGCGCTTGCCGGCGTCCATGATCTTGTCCCGCTCCTCCAGGAGCGCGGCGGCGCGACGCAGGTCGGCGGGGAGATCGGCACGCATCTCATCGAGGGCAGCGATCATCTCACCCCGGTCGACCATGCAGTTGTTGCGCGACATCGGGACGGAGCGGGCCTGCTCCAGGATGGCGATCAGTTCTTCGATGCGATCGAGCGGGTCCACCGGCTACCTCACTCCTGTCGTTCGTCGGCCGACCTCCATGATGCGGGCTACGGCCGTTCCCCGCGCCACCAATCATGTCGTGCCGGCCCCACCGCCGCCCCACTCACCCCAACCCGGCGAGTCGCGACATAGTCACCCGCAGCTCCCACCGCGCCGATCTTGCACTTTCGGTCACGTCAAACCATGCCGAAACAGGCGATGCGGGCACCGCAAGTGCAAGATCGCGAAGGTGGAGGGGAGTCAGGGTCCGTTCAGCGGCGGGGGCCCAGGCGGGCCTGGAGGGCTTCGCGGACCGGGTCGGGGACGTGGGCGGAGATGTCGCCACCCCACTTGGCCACGTCCTTCACCAGGCTCGACGAGAGGAACGAGTAGAGCGGGTTGGTCGGCATGAAAAGCGTCTCGACGCCGGCCAGACCGATGTTCATCTGGGCCATCTGCAACTCGTAGTCGAAGTCGCTGACCGCCCGCAGGCCCTTGATCAGCACACTGGCCTGCTGCGCCCGGCAGAAGTCCACCAGCAGCCCTCGGAACGACTCGACCCGCACGTTGCCGTACGACGAGGTCACCTCGCGGAGCATCTCGATGCGCTCCTCGACGGTGAACAGGCCACTCTTCGACTGATTCACCAGCACACCGACGATCACCTCGTCGAAGAGCCGACTGGCCCGCCCGATGATGTCGAGGTGTCCGTTGGTGACCGGATCGAACGAACCGGGGCACACCGCACGTCTCATGATCGGCGACCGTACCAAAGGGTGGTCTCGCCGTAACGGCGACTGCGCTCGGCGGTGATCCCCTCCACCCAGTCGAACTCCCTGGTGCGGCGGGACCGCTCCACCACCACCAACGCGTCGGGCGCCAGCCAGCCGCCGTCGACCAGCGCGGCCAACAGCGCGGTGATCTCCTCGTCCGGCACTGCGTACGGCGGATCGGCGAAGACCACGTCGTACGGCCCGTCGTCCGGCCCGGCGGCCAGCACCGTCGCCACCTTGCCGGTGACCAGACGGGCCGCCGGACCCGCACGGAGGGCGGCCACGTTCTCCCGGATCACCCGGGCCGCCCGCGGGTCGGACTCGACCAGCAACACGTGCCGGGCACCTCGGGAGAGCGCCTCCAGCCCGACCGCGCCGGAGCCGGCGTACAGGTCCGCGAAGCGGGCGCCGTCGAGATCGACAGCGGCCTGGACGGCACTGAACAGCGCCTCCCGGACCCGGTCCGAGGTGGGTCGGGTGCCGGCGCCGGGTGGCGCGGCGATCCGCCGGCCACCGAGCGTCCCGGCCACGATCCGGGTCACCGTTTCCTCCTGCTCATGCCCGCGACGCTACGCGATGCGGCGCGGACCCGGTCAGCACGGCGCGGATCCGAGGAGCGGGCCGGCCAGCGACGACAGGGGGCACCTGAGCAGCCCCGACGGCACGGCGTCCATGGTGGAGTCCGGGCGGCGCGGGCCGTCCCCAGTGACCGGATCGACACCTTCGGTATATCAAAGATCACGAATCAACTACATTGCCGGATGGCAATGATCTGAACTCCCCTCATTAACCACCCATCAGTACAGTCTCCCCCTGTCCCCGCTTTCGCCGCGGGAACACCACCGCGTCGCGCGACGCCCCGGTGAGCAGTGACTGCCCGGTCACGATGCCTCCCGGCCTTCCGCCACGCGATCCGTACCCCCCTCACCAGGAGCAGGCGTGAACCCTCCCAAGTCTCCGTTCCGGCGCGTCGCGGCCATCGCCGCGGGCGCGTTGATCGGCATCGCCGGCGTCGGCGTCATCGCGAGCCCCGCGAGCGCCCACTACACCGAGCCGAGCGGCCAGGCGGTCTGTGACACCACCACCGGCGAGTGGGTGGTGAACTGGACCGTCAAGAGCGTCTACCACTACTCCTCGAAGAGCTTCCAGCTGGCGAGCGTCGAGCTCACCCCCGCCAACACCACCGTGACCAACATCGTGGCGGCATCGGACAAGTCCTCCTACCCGTACGACGTCAACACGCCGATCACCGGCGTGCAGCGGGTGCCCGGCTCGGCCACCGAGGCCACCCTCGCCGTGAAGGCCCGCTGGGACGACGGCTACCCCGAGAAGAACGCGCGCACGGCGAAGGTGACGTTCGAGGGCACCTGCGAGACGGATGAGCCGCCGGCCAGCCCGTCGCCGGAGCCGACGCCGAGCGCCACCCCGAGCACCCCGCCGAGCACCCCGCCGACGACCCCGCCGGCGGTGTCCATCCCCACCGCCAGCTTCGCCTCCGACTGTGAGGGCGCCGTCACGGTGACGCTCGCCAACGGCGCGGACGCCACGACCGAGGCCAAGCTCACCGTCAAGGCCAAGGGCTTCTCGGAGACGTACACCGTCAAGCCGGGCGAGAGCAAGAAGGACATCGTGGTTCCGGCCAAGGCCGGCGAGATCACCGTCAGCGAGGGTGACAAGCCGGTCGGCGAGCCCTACACCTGGGCGACCCCCGAGGACTGCGTCAAGCCGGGCGAGCCCCAGGCCGGCTACGAGTCCACCTGCGACAAGCTGATCTTCGGCTTCGCCAACCCGGAGGACGGCAAGGCCTTCGAGGTGACCCTGACCCCGAACAAGGGTGAGGCGCAGAAGCGGACCGTCGAGCCGGGCAAGACCGTGGTCGTCGAGTTCGAGGCGTTCGAGGGTCTGACCGTGACGCCGGCGGCCGAGGGCCTCGACGACACCAGCCCGATCGCCTGGGAGAAGCCGGCCGACTGCACCCCGGGTCAGGGTGGCGGTAAGGACGAGCCGGCTCTGCCGCTGACCGGTGCCGCCACTGGCGGAATCATCGCCGGCGCCGTGGTGCTGCTGGCCGCCGGTGCCGCCCTGTTCGTGGTGGCCCGTCGTCGTCGGGTTCGCTTCACCGCCTGAGACAACCCGCTCTGACAGTTGAGGGCGCGTCGACCACCCGGTCGGCGCGCCCTCAACCATGTAGTGGCCTGCGTGATCGACTCGGCGCAGCCCGGCGCCTGATCAGCCCTTCTCCAGGTACTCCGCGCGGTCCTCGTCCACCAGTGCGGCCACCGACGCGGCCAGTGCCGGGCTGCGGGCCAGCTCCGGGTCGTCCTCGATCAGGGTGATCGCCTCGGCGCGGGCGTCGCGGATCAGGTCGGCGTCGCGCCGCAGGGACAGCAACCGCAGGTGCGAGCGGTGCCCGGACTGGGTGGCACCCAGCACGTCGCCCTCGCGGCGTTGCTCCAGGTCCAGTTCGGCGAGCGTGAAACCGTCGCTCGTGGACGCCACAGCGTCCAACCGTTCCCGCGCCGACGAACCCTCGGCTGCCTCGCTGACCAGCAGGCACAGCCCGGCGGCGGCACCCCGGCCGACCCGGCCCCGCAACTGGTGCAGTTGGGACACACCGAACCGGTCGGCGTCCAGCACGATCATCACTGTTGCGTTCGGCACGTCCACGCCGACCTCGATCACTGTCGTCGCCACCAGCACGTCCAGGTCACCGGCCGCGAAGGAACGCATCACCGCGTCCTTCTCGTCGGCCGGCAGGCGACCGTGCAGCACCCCGATCCGCAGGCCGAGCAACGGACCCTCGGCCAGCAGCGGGGCCACCTCGGTCACCGCCAGCGGCGGCCGACGGCCGTTGTCGTCCTCGGCTGGCGGCTCCTCGTCGCTGGTCGGCCCGTCCCCGATCCGCGGGCACACCACGTACGCCTGGTGGCCGGCGGCCACCTCCTCGCGCAGCCGACGCCAGGCCCGATCCAGGTAGGCGGGCTTCTCGGCGGCCGGCACCACGTGCGAGGCGATCGGCGACCGCCCCCGGGGCAGCTGGGAGAGCGTGGAGACCTCAAGGTCGCCGTAGACGGTCATCGCCACAGTGCGCGGGATCGGGGTGGCCGTCATCACCAGCACGTGCGGCGGCTGGTCGGCCTTGGCACGCAGGGCATCGCGTTGCTCCACGCCGAAGCGGTGCTGCTCGTCAACCACCACCAGGCCGAGGTCGGCGAAGTCGACCCCCTCGTAGAGCAGGGCGTGGGTGCCGAGCACGATGCCGGCGGCACCGCTGGCCACCTCGCCGAGCGCCCGGCGGCGGGCCGCCGCGCCGAGCGAGCCGGTGACCAGCTCGACCCGGGTGGCATGCTCGGCGGAGCCCAGCTCACCGGCCCGCCCGAGCGGCCCGAGCAGGTCGAGCATGCCGCGGTGGTGCTGGGCGGCCAGCACCTCGGTGGGCGCCAGCAGCGCGGCCTGCCCACCCGCGTCGACAACCTGGAGCATCGCCCGTAGCGCCACCACCGTCTTGCCCGAGCCCACCTCGCCCTGCAACAGGCGGTGCATGGGGTGCGGAGTGGCCAGGTCAGCAGCGATCTCCACACCGACCTCCCGCTGACCGGCCGTCAGCTCGTACGGGAGTCGGGCGTCGAAGGCCTCCAACAGCCCGTCCGGGCGCGCCGGGCGGGGCCGGGCCGGCCAGTCGGCAGCCCGGTGCTTGCGCTGCACCAGGGTCACCTGGACGGCGAAAGCCTCGTCCCACTTGAGGCGCCGCCGCGCCTGGTGCAGCGCCTCCTTGCTGGACGGCCGGTGGATCTCGGTCAGCGCGACGCCCAGCCCGACCAGCTTGCGGCTGGCCCGCACGGCGCTCGGCAGTGGATCGTCCGGCGGGGTGAACGTGTCCAGTACGACGCGCACGCAGCGCGCGATCACCCAGGTCGGTACGGCCGCGGCGGCCGGGTAGACCGGGATCAGCGCCCCGGCGAACTCCTCGATGTCGTCGCTGAGCGCCGCCTCGCCGTCGCCACCCTCACCGAGCAGGACGTACTCCGGGCCGTTGAGCTGCCGTTTGCTGCGGAACTCGGTGACCTTGCCGGCGAACAGACCCCACCGGCCCGGGCGCAGCTCGCGCTCCCGCCACGCCTGGTTGCCGAAGAAGGTCAAGGTCAGCACCCCGCCGGAGCCGTCGCCGACGGTCACCTCCAGCAGGTTGCCCCGTCGCTGACGCATCGGGCGCACAGTGGTGCGCTGCACCTGGGCCATGACGGTGACCTGCTCACCGACGTCCAGTGAGCGGATGTCGGTGTGTTCACCGCGCTCGTCGTAGCGACGGGGGAAGTGGTAGACCAGGTCACCCGCGGTGTGCAGGTCGAGGTGCGAGGCCAGCGCCTTTGCTGTCTTGTCCCCGACCAGCTTCTTCAGCGGAGTGTCCACGGTGGCTGGTTCGCTCATTCGATCCCTACCAGGAGCGGATAAAACGGCTGGCCGCCCGGGTACGCGTGCACCTCGACGAACGGCCAGCGTCGCGCGACGTGCGCGCGGACGGCGTCGGTGAGCCCGGCCGGAGCGTCCACCCCGGCCAGTAGGGTGACCATCTCGCCGCCACCACCGAGCATCCGGTCGACCACCGCCGCGCAGGTGTCGGTGAGGTCGGTGCCGATCAGGTGCACCTCCCCCTCCACCAGCGCCAGCACGTCACCGGGACGGCACGGGCCGGCGACGGTCAGCGCCTCCCGGCTGGCATGGCAGACCTCGGCGTACCGGCAGGCCCCAGCCGCCTCGGCCATCGCGATCACGTCGTCCTCGAAACGGCGGTCACCGTCGCGGACCGCGAGCGCCGCCAGTGCCTGCACCGGCGAGCGGGTCGGCACCACGCTCACCTTGATGCCGTGTCGATGGGCCTCACGGGCGGCGGCGCTCGCCACCGCCTCGGTGTTGGCGTCGTTGGGCAGCACCACCACGCGGGCCGCGCCGGTGCTGCGGACGGCGTCCAGCAACTCACCGGTGGACGGGTTGCCCGGCACGACGGTCGCGCCCTCCGCGGCGAACAGGTCGGCGATGCCGCCACCGGTGGCCACCACCACCGCGGCCCGGCCGGCCACCACCGGGCCCGAGGGCGACTCCGGCTGGTCGGCGAAACGGGTGACCGAGATGCGGTACGGGCGGCCGGCGGCGACACCCGCCTCCACCGCCGCGCCCACGTCGTTGACGTGCACGTGCACGTTCCAGGTGCCTTCCGGCTCACGCCCGTCGCCGACGACGACCAGCGAGTCTCCCAGGGCGTCGAGGGCCCGCCGCAACCCGTCGACCGCCTCGGCGCTGGCGTCGAGCAGGAACTGCACCTCGTACGCGTACTCGTCCGAACCGGTCTCGCGGGCGACGGTGGCCGCCGGGCGGGCGGAGCGCGGTGCCGGTGCGGGCCGGGCGGCGCTCTCCCCGGTCAGCACCTCGACCAGGGCGTCGAGCAGCACGCAGAGCCCCCGGCCACCGGCGTCGACCACACCAGCGTGGGCCAACGCCGGCAACTGCTCCGGGGTGCGGGCGAGCGCCTCGGCCGCCGCCCGGGCCGCGACGCCGGCCACCGCCGGCAGGTCGTCGCTGTCCGCGCCTTCGGCCGCGACGGCGGCGGCCGAGATCACGGTGAGCAGGGTGCCCTCGACCGGCCGGGAGACCGCCGTGTACGCGGCGGTGGTGCCGGAGCGCAGCGCGGCGGCGAACTCCCGGCCACGCACCGCCGGCACCCCGGCGACGTGGTCGGCGAGACCACGCAGGATCTGCGAGAGGATCACCCCGGAGTTTCCCCGCGCGCCGAGCAGCGCGCCCTGGGCCATCAGCCGCAGCGCGTGCCCGTGCGCTGTCGGCCCGCTGTGCGGGAGAGTGTCCAGATCCATGGCGAGGGCCTGCTGCGCCGAGGTGAGGGTGAGCACCAGGTTGGTGCCGGTGTCGCCGTCGGGCACCGGATAGACGTTGAGCTGGTCGATCTCGCCCTGGTGGCGCTTCAGTGCGGCCAGCCCGCTCGCGCACCAGCGGCGGACCGCGGCGGCGTCGAGGGTGTCCAGCACGGGCAGAAGCCTACTGGCGCGCACCGACACCCGTCGGACTCGTCCGGCGTGTCCTCCCGGGGCCCGGGCGGCGCGGGCCGCAGTCTCTCGCGGGCCCCGGGCGGCGCGGGACGCAGTCTCTCGCGGGCCCCGGGCGGCGTAGGCCGCAGGCTCTCGCGGGGCCCGGGCGGCGCTGGCCGCAGCGGGGACGAGCGCCTCCGGTACCCTTGCCGCCGGGCCGGCCCACCGCAGGGCGGACGGGCCCACGACCAGGCGTGAGCCGGGGCACGGGCGAGCGCCGGACCGGGCCGGTTGGCCGGGTCGGCGAGTCATCGGGTAACCTGACCAGGTTGCCCGGGCAGCACCTGCCGGCGACCTCATGAACGTATCAATCCCAGGAGTATCCCGTGGCTAGCGTGTGCGACGTCTGTGGCAAGGGACCGGGCTTCGGCCACAACGTGTCCCACTCGCACCGGCGGACCAACCGCCGCTGGAACCCGAACATCCAGTCGGTGCGTACCCCGGCCGGTGGCGGCAACACCAAGAAGTTGAAGGTCTGCACCTCGTCAATCCTGGCCGCACTGCACCCCGGCGCCTGCCGCGCTCCCCCCCCCCTTCGGGGCGCCCCCGCCGGCGCCCCCGGTGGCCCCCCCGGCTCTGTCGTGTTCCCGGGCTGACGACGCCGCACACCGGCCGGGCCCGGCACACCAGCCAGTCCGGGCCCGGCGAGCAGGTCAGAGGGTACGGCCGAAGGAGACGCAGCCCTCCGCGTCCTTGTAGAAGCCGAAGTTCGGGATCCGTTCGTATCCGGCGGAGCCGTACATGGCGATCGCCTCGGGCTGCTTGTCGCCGCACTCCAGGACCACCCGCTTGCGACCCTGCTCGCGGGCGGAGCGCTCGACGGCCGCCAGCACCGCGCGGGCCACCCCCTGCCCCCGTGCCGCCGGAGCCGTGTACATCCGCTTCAGCTCCGCACTGTCCGCGCCGTGGCTGCGCCAGCCACCGCAGCCGACCGGCTCACCGGCCAGGTAGGCCACCAGGAACGCGCCGTCGGGCGGCTCGAACTCGGCCGCGTCCACCGGGGTGTCGTCGCCGGTGCCGCCGTAACGGGCACCGAGGTCGGCCAGTGCGGCATGGATCAGGTGCTGCGCCACCGGTGCGTCGAACCGCACCGCCCGGATCTCGATCTCACTCACGGTATCCAGGGTACGGCCGCGCGCGGGCCTCACCGGAAGTGGTCCCAGCCAGCCGGGCCGTCGTAGGCGACACCGTCGACCGTCACGCCGGCACCGTCGGTGACCAGACCGATCGGCCGCCAGCCCGGCGGCAACGCCACCGCCGGGGGGAAGGTCGCGGCCAGCGCGTGATCGTCGCCACCGGCGAGGATCCAGGTGTACGGGTCGACGCCGAGCGCCTGCGCCGCGTCGGCCATCTGCCGGGGCACCTCGAACCCGTCGCGGCGCACGTCGATCGCCACCCCGCTGGCCGCCGAGACGTGCCCGAGGTCGGCGAGGAGCCCGTCCGACACGTCGATCATGGAGGTGGCGCCGAGCTGGGCGGCTTGCGGGCCGGCCTGGTAGGGCACCTGCGGCCGCCGGTACGCCTCCACCAACAGCCGGGGCGTACGGAAGCCCCGGGTCAGCACTGTCAGCCCGGCTGCCGCATACCCGGTGCGCCCGGCCAGAGCGAGCACGTCCCCCGGTCGGGCGCCCGAGCGCAGCACGGGCGGACGGCCCGCCAGGTCGCCCAGCGCGGTGACCGCGACGGTCAGGGTGGGACTGGCCGACATGTCCCCGCCGACGACGCTCGCGCCGACCGTCGCGGCCTCCGCGGAGAGCCCGTCGGCCAACTCCTCCGCCCAGGCGGTGTCCAGGTCCGCCGGCATGCAGAGAGCGACCAGCAGGGCGGTCGGCGTGGCACCCATCGCCGCGATGTCCGCCAGGTTGGCGGCTGCCGCCCGGTGCCCGACGTCGCGGGCCGAGGACCAGTCCCGTCGGAAGTGCCGCCCGTCGACCAGCACGTCGGTGGAGGCCGCCACCCGGCCGTCCGGCGCGGCCACCACCGCCGCGTCGTCGCCCGGGCCGAGCAGGGTCGTCGGCCCGTACGACAGCCGGGCGGTGATTCGCCCGATCAACCCGAACTCCCCGATCCCGGACACCCCGACGCCACCGCGGGTGTTCCGCCCGTGCTGCCCGGCCCCGCCGTGCTCGCTCACCGCTGCTCCTTGACCACCGATAGGGATCAGACCTGGTCCGTAAGGTAGTTTCACCCTTCGGGCCGCTCCCGGGCGGCGACGGACGGAGGTCGAGTCGTGGTACAGGCGTACATCCTCATCCAGACCGAGGTCGGCCGCGCACGTGACGTGGCGGGTCTCATCGCGGACATCCCCGGCGTGGTACGCGTCGACGCCGTCACCGGGCCGTACGACGTGGTCGTCCTCACCGAGGCGAACACGGTCGACGAGCTCGGCAAACTCATCGTCAGCAAGGTGCAGATGGTGCCCGGCATCACCCGCACCCTCACGTGTTCGGTGGTGCGGCTGTAAGTGGACGAGATGACGACCTCCTCCTCGGCTCTGGACGACGGCGGGGCACGCGACGCGGCCGACGGGACGTCCGAGCCGGCTGACGGTAACCGCGAGTCGACCGATCCCGCCGCCGCCGCGCCGGCCGGCCGTGATCGGACCATGCGTGGCGCGGCCCTGCTGGCCACGGTGATCGCGCTGCCGATCACGCTGCTGGTGGCCGTGCTGGCCTTCAGCAAGCTCAGCCCGGACGCGCCGGCCGCAGCGCCGACGCCCTCCGCGACCACCGCCCGGGTGCAGTCCACCACCCCGGTGGAGATGGCCGCCCCGGCGCTGGCCGCCCGCCCGGCCACTGTCTGCCGGGCCCTGCTCTCGCAGCTTCCGGCGAGCATCCGCGACCTGGCCCAGCGGCCGGTCACCGCCGGCCCGGAGCAGAACGCCGCCTACGGCGACCCCGCGCTCACCGTGGCCTGCGGCGGCACCGAGCCGACCTTTCCCAGCACCGACGAGGTCTGGACGGTAAACGGGGTCTGTTGGCACCTGGCCGATCAGGCCGACGCGGCGGTCCTCTCCACCGTCGACCGGGAGACGCTGATCACGGTGCGCGTCCCGCGCTCGTACGAGCAGCCGTTGCAGTGGTTGCCGACGATTTCCAGCACGATCGTGGCGAGCGTGCCCTCCGGCGGCGCGATCCCGTCCGGCTGCCAGCGCTGAACCCGAACCGACTACGCCCGCGCCGGTCAGCCGGCGCGGGCGGGGTTCGGACGGCTCAGTGCAGGCCGACGCCGCGCCGCTGGGCGGTACGGATCAGCCTGTTGACCAGCTTCGGGTACTCCAGGCCGGAGGCCGCCCACATCCGCGGGAACATCGACGTCGGGGTGAAGCCGGGCATCGTGTTGATCTCGTTGAGGTAGACGTCCAGCTCGGGAGTGACGAAGAAGTCGGCCCGGGCGAGACCGGCGCAGTCCAGCGCGGTGAACGCGCGGACCGCGTACTCCTGCACCTGGCGGGTCACCTTCTCCGGCAGGTCGGCCGGGATGTCGTACTCGCAGGAGTCGTCGAGGTACTTCGCCTCGAAGTCGTAGAAGTCGTGGTCGGCGACGACCCGCACCTCGGCCAGCACGGACGCCTCGGGCGTGCCACCGGCCTCGCCCTCCAGCACACCGCACTCGATCTCGCGGCCGACGATCGCCGCCTCGATGATGACCTTCGGGTCGAACTGCCGGGCGGCGGCGACCGCCGCATCAAGCTCGGCCCAGTCGGTGACCTTGCTGACGCCGAACGACGAACCGGCCCGGGACGGCTTGACGAAGACCGGCAGGCCGAGCCGCTCCTTGTCCTGCTCGCTGAGCGTCATGCCGTTGCGCAGCACGGCGTACGTGCCGACCGGGATGCCCTCGACGGCACAGAGCTTCTTGGTGAACTCCTTGTCCATGGCGGCCGCGGAGGCGAACACGTTCGCCCCGACGTAGGGGATGCCGGCCATCTCCAGCATGCCCTGGATCGTGCCGTCCTCGCCGTAGGTGCCGTGCAGGACCGGGAAGACCACGTCCACGTCGGCCAGCGCCCGGGGGCCCTCGGTCGGGTCGAGCACCATCAGTCCGTTACCGGTGGGGTCGGCGCGCAGCACGATGTCGTCGCCCGAGTCGGCGGTGATCTCCGGCAGCTGACGGGCGTTGATCGCGAGCTGGGCGGGGTCTCCGTTGGTCAGCACCCACTGGCCGGCCCGGGTGATGCCCACCGGCACCACCTCGAACTCGTCCGGGTCGAGTGCGCCGAACACGCTGCCGGCGCTGACGCAGGAGATGCCGTGCTCCGGGCTGCGTCCGCCGAAGACGATCGCCACGCGGGTCTTGCCTGGGGTGGTCACTCCGGTCACCTCTTCGTACGCGACTGCGGCTGGTCGTGCTCGCCGGTGGCGCTCACCCGGTTGACCTTACTGTGCGTGGCCGCGAGGCGAGGCGATACCCGGCGAGCCACGGGACGACACGGCAAACAGTCAGGAGAGGATATACGGTGCGTAATCGGACGGTGGCAGTGTCACGGACCGCCGACCCGGGGCTTGTTCAGTCCCGGGAGTGCCGACGGCCGACCGCGATCACCTTCACCCGCTGCCGGCCGGCCCGCACCATGCCCAGCGCCATGAACGCTCCGGCGATGCGGTCGGCGGCCTCCCGGCTGCTGGCCCCGACGACCTGCCGGCGCCGTTCCGGCGCGACCCGCTCGTTGCGGTTGACGCCCTCGACGGGGCGCACGTCGGTGAGCACCACGAGGAAGCGGGTCATCGCACTCCGCCCGAGGGTACGGCGGGGGGCTCCGGGCGGGTTCGCACGTCGTCTCCTTCCGGCGGGCCGGGGGTGGAGGGGCGGCACGCGACGATCGGGTACGGGGGAGAAACCCGATCGCCGCGCGCCCCATCCCCTCCGGTCGCTCACCACCACCGTCGCCACGACAACCGGCGGTGAGGACGCCATAACAGATTGACACGTGTATAGGCGTGAATGCAACTCCCATAGACGTTCTCTCATGCAGACGTTCCCGCAAATGTATGCGACCATCGATGTATGGCCCCCAAGACCGCCCGCGCCCGCCGGCTCGGCATCGCCCTGCGCCACCACCGGGAAGCCGCCGGGCTGACGCTGGAGACCGCGGCGGACGAGATCAACAGCACCCGCAGCACCCTCTCCCGCTACGAGAACGCCCAGACCCTGATCAGCCCCGCCACCGTGCGCGCCCTGCTCACGTCGTACGGGGTCAGTGCCGAGGAGGTGGCCGCGGCGGTGCAGCTCGCCAAGGACGCCCGCAAGCCCGGCTGGTGGGTGTCGTACTCCTACCTGCTGGATCCGCGCACCATCGACTTCATCGCATTGGAGGCCGAGGCGACCGCCATCGCCAACTTCGAACCCTCGGTGGTGCCCGGCCTGTTGCAGACCGCTGACTACATCCGTGGCGTCATGCGCGGCGGGCCGCACACCCTCGGCGACGACCTGGTGGAGCAGCGGGTCAAGATCCGGCTCGACCGACAACAGCGGCTCACCGCCGACCAGCCGCCCATCCTCGACGCGATCATCGACGAGGGCGCGCTGCTACGGCCGGTCGGTGACCAGTCGGTGATGAACGGGCAATTACGGCACCTGGTCAAGATGGCCGAGTTGCCGAACATCAGCGTCCAGGTGATCCCGCTCTCCGCCGGCTACCACCGGGGCACCCGGGGTTCCCTGCACATCCTCGAGTTCGCCGATCCGGAGGACCCGATCATCGCGTCGGTGGAGACCGTCGCGGGTCAGATGATCCTCGACCGCGCCGGCGAGACGCGTACCTGCACCAAGATCATGGAGCATCTCCGAAGCGTGGCGCTCAGCCCGGCGGACAGCCGCGAGATGCTCCTGTCAGTCCTGAAGGGACGGTAGGACCGATGACCCCGATGATCACAGCGGCCTTGGCCGCGGCGCGCTGGCGCAAGAGCAGCCGCAGCGGCGACGAAGGTGCCTGCGTGGAGGTGGCCGCGATCCCGCGGCTCATTGCCGTGCGCGACTCCAAGGACCCGGCCGGCCCGGCCCTGCTGTTCCCAACGGCCGCCTGGGCCGCCTTCGCCCAGGCACCACCGCAGCGCTGACCAGCGGTGCCTGAGCCGGTGCGGGCCTCGGCCCGCGCCGGCTCAGGCAACCAGCGGGCGGGGCTCCGGAGTGGCGCGTAGCGCCTCCAGCGCGGCGATCGCGACGCCTCGGGCACCGGCCATGTCCCGATCCGGCACCAGGGCGAAGGTGGCCACCGCCGCCTGCTCCTCGCGGAGCACCGTGTGCTCGCGGACCGTCGCCAGGAACCAGTCGCGGAACTCCGGTGCCGCCTCCACCACTCCGCCGCCGACGAAGTACGCGTGCGGGTCGCTGAAGTTCGCGGCGACGGTGAACAGCCGCCCCAGCGCCATCGCCTGCTGGGTGAAGAGGTCCCGTGCGAGGGCGTCCTCGCGCTCGCCGTACCCCCGGACCAGCTTTGCCGCCCGGGCCACCGGCTCGGCGGCGAGCGGGTGGTCGGGGTACCGGGTCAGCCAGTACGGCAGCAGGTTGCGTTCGATGCCGGTCAGCGAGGCGATGCTCTCGACATCACCGGTGAAACCGCAGGCGCAGGTGGGCTCCGGCTGACCCGGGCCGAGCAACCCGCTCAGCGGGATGTGCACGTGGCCCAGCTCCCCCGCCATGCCGGCCGCACCGGCGATCACCCGACCGCTCTCGACCACACCGCCACCCAGGCCGGTGCCGACGATCGCGGACACTGACGAGCGGCTCATCGCGTCGGCGCCGAAGTAGACGTGGTGGGCGTAGAGCGCTGCCGCGTTGCCGTCGTTGTGATAGATCACCGGCAGCCCGAGCCGTCGCTCCAGCGCCCCTCGCACGTCGAAGCCTCGCCAGGCCGGCTGCGAGAAGTTGGTGGAGCCCCGCGACGAGATGACGCCGTCGGCGCTGGCCGGGCCGGGAGTGTCCAGCCCGACCGCCTGGACCAGGTCACGCGGCACGCCGGTTTGCGCCAGGGCGCCGTCCAACGCCTGGGCCAACGCCTCGATCGCCGCCTCCGGCCCGGCCCGCACCTCGCTGGGGATCTCCAACAGCCCGTCCACCAGGAAACGGCCGTCCACCGTCAGCACTGTGGCGTTGTTGCTGGTGCCGCCGTTGTCCAGCCCGACGACCACCGGCACCCCTGTGCTGCCCACCGAAACCGCCTCCCGCCGTCATGAGTGTGAGCCGAGGCTAGTGCCAACCCCTCTCCCCCGCCATGCCCGGGCGGCCCCGCCAGCCCCACCCCGACCGGAAACCGGACAGCCCGCCCGGGTCGATCAAGGAGTTGTGGTGGGGGACAAATAACGCGTAGTGGAGCCGACCAGGCACCACAACTCCATGATCGACGCGGGCCAGGGGGGGTCGGGTCAGGGGTTCTGGGGGGTACGGGGGGAACGGGGGGTGCGGGTCAGGCGGGGCGTTGGGCGGTCAGGGCGGTGGCGTCCAGGTCCTCGTCGTGGTGGACGGTGGGGACCAGGCCCGCTTCGCCGAACGCGTCGCAGAGGGCTTCGATCTGGGTGGTGCCGGCTTCCACCACCAGGTGGCCGCCGGGGGCGAGCCAACCGGCCGCGTCGACACCTACCCGGCGCAACACGGAGAGCCCGTCCGGGCCGCCGTCGAGCGCCACCGGGGCCTCGTGCAGCCGCGCCTCCGGCGGCATCAGCGCGACCGCGTCGGTCGGCACGTACGGGGCGTTGGCGACCACCAGGTCCAGCCGACCCCGCCACCGCTCGGGCAGCGGCGCGAAGAGGTCACCCTCGTACACCTCGACGTCCAACCCGGCGACGTTGCGACGCGCACACGCCACGGCCGCCGGGTCGATGTCGGCGGCGGCCAGCCAGCGCGGCGCGAGCCGGTGCGCCAGCGCGACGGTGGTGGCCCCGGAGCCGCAGCACAGGTCGACCACGGCCGGCGCCGCGCCGGTCAACTCGGCAGCCATCTCGACCAGCAGCGCGGTCCGGGCCCGGGGCACGAAGACGCCCTCGTCGACGGCTATCCGCAGGCCACAGAACTCCGCCCAGCCGAGCAGGTACTCCAACGGTTCGCCCGCCACCCGACGGTCGGTCAGGTCGGTCAACGCCGCCGGGCTGCGCGCGGCGGCCAGCAGCAACTCGGCCTCGTCCTCGGCGTAGACGCAACCGGCGGCCCGCAACCGACTCACGAGAGCGGCCCGCTCGGCGGGGGAAGGAGACGTCAAACCGGTCCGGCCACATCGAGCGCGGCGGCGATGTCCGCCACCAGGTCCGCGGTGTCCTCCGCGCCACAGGAGAGCCGGACGAAGCCGGGAGCGGTGTCGTCGCCCCACTGGGCCCGCCGGTCCGCCGTGGTGTGCAGGCCACCGAAGGAGGTCGCCGCCGCCACCAGCCGGGCGGCCTCGACGAATCGACCCACCCGGTCGGCGTCGCCCAGGTCGAACGAGAGGACCCCCGGTATCCGGCGCATCTGCGCCGAGGCCACCGGGTACGCCCTGTCGTCCGGCCGCCCCGGCCACCGCAGGCCGGTCACGTCCGACCGGTTGGCGAGCAGGTCGACGACCGCGGCGGCGTTCGCGCTCTGCCGCGCCAACCGCAGGTCGAGAGTGGCCAGTGACCGGTGGGCCAGCCAGGCGTCGAACGCGCCCGGAACCGCCCCCGTGGTGGTACGCCAGGTCGTCACCGCGTCGATCAGCTCGGTGGACCGGCTGCCCAGATAGCCCAGCAGCAGGTCGGAGTGGCCGGTGAGCGCCTTCGTCCCGGAGGCGACCACCAGGTCGGCACCGAGATCCAGCGGGCGCTGTCCGAGCGGGGTGGCGGTGGTGTTGTCCACAGCGAGCAGCGCGCCGGCGGCGTGCGCCCGCTCGGCCAGGGCCGCCACGTCGACCACGTCGAGGCCCGGGTTGGCGGGCGTCTCCACCAGCACCAGCCGGACACCCTCGAACGACGGGTACGGCCCGACGGTCGGCGCGAACAGCACCCGGACGCCGATCGCCTCCAGCACGCCGGTGGCGAACGCCCGGACCGGGAAGTATCCGTCGGTGGGAAGCACCACCGTGTCCCCCGGTCGAAGCAGGGTGAGCAGCAGGCCGGTGATGGCCGCCTGACCGGTCGCGAAGACCCGGCAGTCACCGCCCTCCAGCTCGCCCACCGCCACCTCCAACAGCCGGCGGGTCGGGTTGTCGGGGCGGCCGTAGCCGTTCGGTGACGTGCCCTGACCCTCGAACGGGTCGAGGTGGTACGGCGCGGCGAAGACCGGCCCGGGGAGGAACGGGTCCCCCGGCGCCGGCTCGGGCAGGCCAGCGCGTACGCAGCGGGTGCCGTCCCCCCACTCGCTCATCGGGTTCCTCACTCGTACGACTCGGGTTTCGCGGTGCGGCTCATCAGGGTCTCCACGGCGAGCCGCGGGTCCATCCCCTCGTGGCAGATCCGCTCGACCTGCTCGGTGATCGGCATTTCCACGCCGTGCGCCCGGGCCAGGTCGCGGATCGCCAGGCAGCTCTTCACGCCCTCGGCGGTCTGCCGGGTGGCGGTCTGGGCCTGCTCCAGCGTCTCACCCCGACCCAGATGCTCGCCGAAGGTGCGGTTGCGGGCGAGCGGGGACGAGCAGGACGCGACCAGGTCGCCCATGCCGGCGAGGCCGGCGAAGGTGATCGGGTCCGCGCCGAGCGCCACGCCCAGTCGGGCCGTCTCGGCCAGCCCACGGGTCATCAGCATGGCCCGGGTGTTGTCGCCGAAGCCCATCGCGGTGGCGATGCCGTACGACAGGGCGATCACGTTCTTGACCGCCCCGCCCAGCTCACAGCCGATCACGTCGTCGTTCGTGTAGGGGCGCAGGTACGGCGTCCGGATCGACGACTGGACGAGCGTGGCGCGGGCGCTGTTCGTCCCGGCGACCACTGTCGCGGCGGGCTGCTCGGCGGCGATCTCCGGGGCCAGGTTCGGGCCGGACACGACGACCACCCGGTCCGCGGCGACCCCGGCGGTCTCCACGATGACCTCGCTCATCCGCTTGGTGGTGCCCAGCTCGATGCCCTTCATCAGCGACACCAGGGTGGAATCCGGGTGCAGGTGCCCGGCCCATTCGGCGAGGTTGCCGCGCAGAGTCTGCGACGGCACTGCCAACACCACCACCTCGGCCCCGGTGATCGCCTCGGCGGCGTCGGCGGTGGCCGCGACACGGGCCGGGAGCAGCAGGTCGGGCAGGTACTCCGGATTACGGCGCTCGGTCCGGATGCTCTCGGCGACGGGCGCCCGGCGGGCCCACACCGTCACGTCCCGCCCCGCGTCCGCAAGAATCTTGGCGAATGCGGTGCCCCAGGAACCGGCACCGAGCACCGCAACGTGACCGCTCATGCCACATCGTCCCGCTGCTCGCGGCCGACGGACGGTCGGGCCGGTCGCTCCCACAGTGGCGGCGGGGTACCGCCACGGATCTCGGCGAGCATGTCCCGCAGCCGCAACATGATGGTGTCCGTCATCTCTTCGAGGGTGTCCCGGGTCGGCGGGGCGTCCGCCCACCGGCTCAGGTCGATCGGCTCCCCGGCGGCAACGGTCACCGGGATCCGGGGGCGCAGGCTGACACGGGTCGTCCGCGGGTCGAAGATCCGTTCCGGCCCCCACATCACCACCGGTACGACCGGGGCGCCGGTGGCCAGGGCCAGGCGGGCCGCACCGGTCTTGGCCTTCATCGGCCAGAGCTCCGGCTGTCGCGTGGTGGTGCCCTCAGGGTAGATCACGACCGCGCCGCCCTCGTCGAGCGCGGCGACCAGTGCGTCCAGCGAGCGGACGGCGTCCACGCTGCCCCGCTCGACCGGGATCTGCCGGCACCGGTGCAGGATCCAGCCGACCACCGGCACCCGGAACACGCTGGCCTTGCCCAGGTACTGCGGCCAGCGCCCGGAGTCGTAGATGAAGTGCGCGGACACCAACGGGTCGGCGTGGGAGATGTGGTTCGCCACGATGATCACGCCGCCGTCGCCGTGGAGATGTTCCTGACCACGCCAGGTACGCCGGGTCCAGACGGTCATCACCGGCTTCACCAGCCACACGGCGAACCGTTGCCAGAACCCCAGGCTCCGCCGTGCCACTGTGCCTCCTCGTCGCGCCCCAACCGCCGCGAAATCCCGCCCGCGACGCCCGCAGCGGAAATCATGCCTGCTCGCCCCCGGTACGGCCAGCGAGGGGCCCGCCGTACGGCTGGCAGGATTGCGGACGTGACTCAGCCGAGGTGGGCCGTGGTGGTGCCGGTGAAGCGGCTGGCCGTGGCCAAGAGCCGGCTGCGGGGCGCGCTGCCCGGCGTACCGCATGAGGAGTTGGCGCTGGCCCTGGCGGCCGACACGCTCCGCGCGGTGCTGGCCTGCCCGGCGGTCGCCGAGGCTCTGGTGGTGACCGACGACGCCCGGGTGGCGGCGGCGGCGCGGGCCGCCGGCGCGGGGGTGCTGCCGGACGAACCGGACGCCGGCCTGAACGCCGCGTTCCGGCACGGGGCGGCCACTGCCGCCGCCGGGTGGGTGGCCGGGATCACCGCGGATGTGCCGGCGCTGCGCCCGGCCGAGTTGGCCGGCGCGCTGCTCGCGGCGCAGAACGGTCGACCCGGGGTACGCCGGTTCCTGCCGGACGCGCCCGGCGGTGGCACGGTGCTGCTCACCGCGGGGCCGGGTGTGCCGCTGGATCCGCGTTTCGGGGTGGGCTCGGCGGTAGCGCACGCGGCGAGCGGGGCGCTGCCGCTCGACGGCGACTGGCCCAGCCTGCGCCGGGACGTGGACACCGCCGCGGACCTGGCCGCCGCCGCCCGGCTCGGGCTGGGGCCGCGCACTGCCGCGCTGGTGGCCGCCGGTCGCCCGGCCCGCGCCGCAGGCTGAGCCGCCCGGTGGGCCGAGCCCGCGCCACAGGCCGAACCGCCCGGTGTACGGTGCCAGCATGCAGGGCACGGTGGCCAGCTACGACGCGGCGACGCGCAGCGGTGTCCTGCTGCTCGACGACGGCACCGAGATGCGTTTTCCCGCCCGGGCCTTCGACGCCTCCGGGCTGCGGCTTCTCCGGCTCGGGCAGCGGGTCCGCATCGACACGGATCCCGACGGCGAGGTTGTCCGGGTGACATTGCCGACGATGATCTGAGCCGGCGAGCCCAAGTTCATTTTGCGTTTACCGTAATCGGGTGATTATGAGCGGGTGAGCACCCCTCGCGAGCAACCGGCCCGCCCGCCCGCCACCGACCTCCGCAACGGCTCCCGTACGCGCGGCACCGATGGGCGCTTCCGCCCGTCCCGCGCCGAACGTGCCGGTGCCGCCCGCGCCGACACGCTCGCCGACGATCCCGGAGCCGCCTCCTCCGGGCTGGACGAGGTCATCGACCCCGCCCCGAAGGTCGAAGCGGACGGCCCCGCCGCCGGTGGCGTCCACCAGGTCCTGCCCGACGACCTGCCGACCCGTGCCGCGCCTGAGGACGACGACGAGGCCGCAGCGCCCCCGCCGCTGCCCGAGGACCGGTTCCTCAACCGGGAGCTGTCCTGGCTCGACTTCAACGCCCGGGTGCTCACCCTGGCCGAGGACCAGCGCACCCCGCTGCTGGAGCGGGCCAAGTTCCTGGCCATCTTCGCCAGCAATCTCGACGAGTTCTACATGGTGCGCATCGCCGGTCTGAAGCGGCGGCTCTCCGCCGGCCTGCCGGTGCGCGGCGGAGACCGGCTGCCCCTGCGTACGCAGTTGGAGCTGATCGCCGAGCGGACCGCCGCGCTGGGCGCCCGGCACGCCGCCTGCTTCGTCGACGACGTGCTGCCCAAGCTGGCCGACGAGGGCATCCGCATCCTGCGCTGGGGCGAGCTGGGCGACGGCGAGCGGGAGCGGCTGCGCACCTACTTCCGGGAGCACATCTTTCCGGTACTGACCCCGCTCGCGGTGGACCCGGCGCACCCGTTCCCGTACATCTCGGGGCGGTCGCTGAACCTGGCGGTGGCGGTTCGTGACCCCGACGGCGGTTCGGAGCTGTTCGCCCGGGTGAAGGTGCCCAACAACGTCCCCCGTTTCGTCCGGGTGGACCGGGACCAGCCGGGCGTCCGGATGTTGCCGGTGGAGGACCTCATCTCGGTGCACCTGGGGCAGCTGTTCAGCGGCATGCAGGTGGTCGAGTGCCACCTGTTCCGGGTCACCCGCAACGCCGAGGTGGAGGTCGACGAGGACCGCGACGAGGACCTGCTCCAGGCCCTGGAGCGGGAGCTGGCCCGACGGCGGTTCGGTCCCCCGGTCCGGCTGGAGGTCGCCGCGTCCATCTCCGACCACATGTTGGAGCTGCTCGTCCGCGAGCTGGACATGGACGACCAGGACGTGCTCCGGGTGCCCGGCCTGCTGGACCTGTCCGCACTGTGGCAGGTCTACGGCGAGGCGGACCGGCCGGACCTGAAGGACCCGCCGTTCGTGCCGGCAACCCATCCCCGGCTCGCCGAGGGCGAGGTGCCGCGCAGCGTCTTCTCCACCCTGCGCGACGGTGACATCCTGGTGCACCACCCGTACCACTCGTTCGCCACCAGCGTGCAGCGCTTCATCGAGCAGGCCGCCGCCGACCCGAACGTGCTGGCCATCAAGCAGACCCTCTACCGGACCAGCGGCGACTCCCCGATCGTCGACGCGCTCGTCGACGCGGCCGCCGCCGGCAAGCAGGTGGTGGTGCTGGTGGAGGTGAAGGCCCGCTTCGACGAGGTGGCGAACATCGGCTGGGCCCGCACGCTGGAACGCGCCGGCTGCCACGTCGTCTACGGCCTGGTCGGCTTGAAGACGCACTGCAAGACCGCGCTGGTGGTCCGGCAGGAGGGCAACCAGATCCGTCGCTACTGCCACATCGGCACCGGCAACTACCACCCGAAGACGGCCCGACTGTACGAGGACTTCGGCATGCTCACCGCCGACCCGGAGATCGGCGCCGACCTCACCGACCTGTTCAACGTGCTCACCGGGTACAGCCGGCAGACCGCGTACCGGCGGTTGCTGGTGGCCCCGCAGGGCATCCGCAGCGGCCTCATCGAGCGGATCGAGCGGGAGATGTCGCACGTCCGCCTGGGGATGCCCGGCCTGGTCCAGTTCAAGGTCAACTCCCTGGTCGACGAGGGGGTGACCGACGCGCTGTACCGCGCCTCCCAGGCCGGCGTCCACGTCGACCTGCTCATCCGGGGCATGTGCACGCTGCGCCCGGGGGTGCCGGGGCTGTCGGAGAACATCCGGGTCCGCTCGATCCTCGGCCGGTTCCTGGAACACTCCCGGGTCTTCCGGTTCGGCAACAACGGTGAGGCCGAGTTCTGGATGGGCTCGGCCGACCTCATGCACCGCAACCTGGACCGGCGGGTGGAAGCGCTGGTGCAGGTGAGCGACCCGATCGCCCGCGCCGAGTTGGACCAGGTGCTCACCGCCGCGATGAGCCCCGAAGTGGACGCGTTCGAGCTGGCCGGCGACGGGACCTGGACCCGGCGTACCGGCGATGACAACGCGGCCCGGGCCCATCTGCAGGAACTACTGCTGCGCCGCGTCGGTGGCACGGCCAGCTGACCGCGCAGCGCATAGGCTGAGCTGATGGTCGAGGAGGAGCAGAAGTACGAGGTGGACGACGCCTACGTGCTGCCGGACCTGGCCGGCACGGCCCCGGCCGGCGGCCGGGTGCGGGCACTGCCACCGGTGACGCTAGTCGCCCGCTACCTCGACACCGTCGACCTGCGGCTGGCCCGGGCCGGTGCCTCGCTGCGCCACCGCAAGGGTGACGAGCTGCCCTGGACGGTGAAACTGCCGACCGGGACCCCGGGCGTCCGGCACGAGATCTCCCGCCCCGGGGGGAAGGGGCAGCCGCCGCCGGAGCTGGTGGAGTTGGTCACCGTCCTGCACCGGGGTGCGCCGCTGGCCCCGGTGACCGTGGTCCGCACGCTGCGGCACGCGTACGAGGTGTGTGACCGGGCCGGCACCGTCCTCGCCGAGGTGGTGGACGACCGGGTGACGGTGCTCGACGACTCCGGCACCACCACCGACACCTTCCGCGAGGTGGAGGTGGAGCTGAAGGCCGGCGACCGGGAGCTGCTCGACCGGGTCGGCGGGGTGCTGCGGGAGGCCGGCGCCCAGGGCGGGTCGTTCACGCCGAAGCACGTACGGGCGCTGGGCGCGGCGGCGCAGGCCGATCCGGATCTGGTCGCGCCGGCCGGGCTGACCGCCGAGCCGAACGCCGGTGACGTGGTGACCGAGTCGCTCCGCAAGGAGATCCGCCGGCTGTTGGCGCACGACCCGCTGGTCCGGCTGCGCGCCCCGGCAGCCGGTGGCGACACCGCGGTGCATCAGATGCGGGTGGCCTGCCGACGCCTGCGCAGTGACCTGCGCACCTTCAAACCGTTGCTGCGAAAGACCTGGTCCCGCCCGCTGCGCGCCGAGCTGCGCTGGCTGGCCGACGTGCTCGGCGCGGCCCGCGACGCCGAGGTGCTGCGCGCGCGGCTGCGCCGTACCGCCGACGCCGATCCGCTGAGCCCGCTCGACCGGGGCGCTGTGGACCGGCTCGACGAGGTGCTCGCCGAACGACAGCGGCAGGCGCTCACCGCCATCGACGAGATGCTGCGCTCCGCGCGCTACCTGGCCCTGGTGGACTCCCTGGTGCTGGCCGCCCGCGCGCCCCGTTTCACCCGAGGGGCGGCAGCGCGCGCCGCGCAGGCGCTACCCGCGCTGGTGGCCCGCCCCTGGCGGCGGTTGACCGGGCCGGACGGCGTCGGCGGGCTCGACGCGCAGTCGCCGGACGACCGCTGGCACGCCGTCCGCAAGGAGGGCAAGCAGACCCGGTACGCGGTCAACGCGGTGGCCCCGACTGTCGGCAAGGGCGCACGGCGGCTGTCCCGCGCACTCGCCCAGGTGCAGGACGTGCTCGGCGAGCATCAGGACGCGGCGGTGGCGGCGGACACCTGGTTGGAGATCGCCGCCGAGCGACCGGGCGACCACGAGCTGGCTGTCACCGCCGGGCGGCTGGCCGAGCGGGAACGCCAGTCGGTACGCCGGACGCGGGGTCTCCTCCCGGCTGCCTGGCGCCGGGCCACCCGGCGACGGCGCACCAGTTGGCTGCCGTGACGGGCATCCGGGCAGCGGGCGGGGTGGCCTGGCGGCCGACCGACGACGGCGTACGCGTCTGCGTGGTGCACCGTCCCCGTTACGGCGACTGGACGCTGCCGAAGGGCAAGCTGGAGCCGGGCGAGCACGCGCTGGCCGCGGCCGTGCGTGAGGTGGCCGAGGAGGCCGACGTGCGGGGCGTGCCGCAGGTGCGGCTGCCGTCGGTGCGCTACCGCAGCGAGGGGCAACCCAAGCTCGTCGACTACTGGTCGATGCTCGCGGTGGCCAGCGGCGGTTTCCAACCCGACACCGAGGTGGACGACATCCGCTGGCTCGCGGTGGACGACGCGATCCGGTTGGTCAGCTACCCGCACGACGCCGAGGTGTTGGCGGCGTTCGCCGCGCTGCCGTCGGTGACGGCGACTGTCGCGCTGGTCCGGCACGCGCACGCCGGTAAGCGGGCCACCTGGTCCGGCCCGGACGTCGGGCGACCCCTGGACGCCGAGGGGTGGGCCCAGGCGAGCACGCTGGCCGGGCTGATCGCCCTGATCCGGCCGGCCCGGCTGGTGTCGGCGTCGCCGCGACGGTGCGTGCAGACACTCGATCCGGTCGCCGCGTTGCTCGATCTGCCGATCGAGGTCTGTGGCGACCTGGACGAGCCGCAACCCGGCCAGCAGGGCGACGAGCAGATCCTGCACACCGCCGCCCGGCTGTTGGAGTTGGCCGGCACCGGTGGGCAGTCGGCGGTGTGCAGTCAGGGCAAGGTCCTGCCGGGCGCCCTGGAGCGGCTGACCGGCCGCACCGATGAGGACTTCACCACGCCGAAGGGCGGCGGTTGGCTGCTCTCCTTCGCTGCCGACCGGCTGTTGGCCGCCGATCGCCTGTAGGGCCGGCCTTCGTCAGCGGGGCGGCAGGGTCACTGTCACCGCGACCGGCAGGTGGTCGCTGGCGGTGCTGCGCGGCGCGACCGGATCGCCGGGGGTCAGGCCGGGCGAGACGAAGATGTGGTCGATCTGCTGGCGCGGGTCGTCCGCCGGGCTGGTCGCCAGTGGTCGGGCAGCGGCCAACGCGTCGACCAGGCCGGCCTTGGTGAACTCCACGAACGCCTCGTCGCCCGGTTCGGTGTTCAGGTCACCGGCCACCACCAACGGCCGACCGGCCGCGTACCGGGTGGCGAAGTCGGCGACCGCGCGGGCCTGGACCACCGGGCCCTTGCCGGGCGGCGGTTGCAGGTGGGTGCTGACAACGGCGGTACGGACACCGTCGCTGAGATCGAGCGTGACGGCGAGGGCCTGCGCGCCGGTGGGGGCGCCGACGGCGGCCAGCGGCAGGGTCCGCGGATCGTCCACCGGCCAACGGCTGAGCACCGCGTCGCCCCAGACCGGGTCGGCGGCCGGCCCGAAGACGTACGGCATACCGAGCCGGTCGGCCAGCAGATCCAGGGTGTCGTGCCCGCCGTTGAGCAGCCACGCCCGGTCCACCTCGCTGAGCAGCACCACGTCGGGCCGTTGCCGCTCGACCACCTCGGCGAGACCGGCCAGGTCGAACCGGCCGTCCAGCCCGAACCCCATCCGGATGTTGTACGCCACCACTGTCAACCGTTCCGGTGGGCCGTCCCGGTTGCTGGCCACCGGCACCTCGTCGGCGAGCACCGGCGCCAGCAGGGCCAGCGCGGTGACCACGGCGGCGGCCCGGAGCGGCGGAAACGGCCCGGGAAGCCGGTCGACGACGGCGCGGGCGGTGAACGCCACGGCGGCGATCAGCACAGCCACCACCACCGGCACCGCCGCGTTCGGGTAGCCGAGGTCGTAGGCCGAGTAGTAACCGACCGCCCCCAGCGCGAAGACGAGCATCCCGGCGGCCACCGCGTACCCCCGCCGGGCGGCGCTGGTGCCGGCGCTCGCGGTGTCGGCGGCGGGCTGGCCGGTGTCGTCGGTCAGCGCGAGGCAGGCACCGAGGCCGACCGCGGCGAGGAGGATGGCCGGCAGGAGCAGGTCGCCCCGGTCGAGGGCGAACAGCACCGCGCCGCCGAGCAGCGCCACCGGACCGTACGCCCGGCCGCACCCACGCGGCGGCCCTGTCAACGCGGCGCAGAGGAACCCGGCGACCGCCACCGGCACCGGCGCCAGGCCGAACAGTGGCGAACGAGCCACCCCGTCTCCAGCGACCAGGTACGACATTCCGGTTCGGGCCAGCGCCGGGGAGAGCGCCACCATCCCGGCCAGCAGCAGCGCCGGCCCGGCCAGCAGCCAGGCCCGACCACCACCAGGGCCGGCAGGGGCCTCAGCGGGGCCGACAGGGGCGTCAGCGGGGCCGTTTCCCGCACCGCCGCGGCCGGGTTGCGCCGTGCCGACCAGGAACACGGCCACCGCGACGGCGCTGAGCAGCCAGGCCACCCAGTCACCCCGCCAGACCAGGTCGACGGTGTCCAGCACCGCGTGCAGGGCCGCGTTGACAGCGAACCCCAACGCCAGCCCCGGGACCGGGCGGTCGGTGTCGGCCGCGACGCCGACCAGCCAGACCAACCCGGCGAGCAGACCGGCGGTGGCCAACCAGAGCTGCGTACGCCCGCCAGGAGCGGCGGTGAGCGCGAGCCGGGCGACGGCGAGCGCGACGGCGGCGACGACAGTGACCGGGCGGGCTCCGACCCGGCGGACCACGGTGGGTGCGCCCATCGCGAGCACGAACCAGCCGAGGGCGAACGCCCCCATCAGCTCGGCCGGGGTGGACGCCGCCTGACCGAAGATGGTGATGATGCCGGGCAGCCAGACCCGCAGCACGTCGATGAGGAGGAGCACGCCCAGCGCGAGCGTGCCGGTGGTGAGCTGTCGGTAGCGCACCGGCGCCCCATTTCCCGTCGACGGGCCGGCCCAGGGGTGGCCGGCACGGCGATTCTGCGCGAGCGGGCCAACCCGGTCAACGGTCCCCGTACGCCGAAAAGTCGTCCTGGTACACCGAAAGGGCGCCCACCCACTGGTGGACGCCCTCGCGGTACCTGTCGGTCAGCGCTTGCTGGCCGCCTTCTTGGCCGGAGCCTTCTTCGCCGGCGCCTTCTTGGCCGCCGTGCTCTTGCTCGCCGCCGCGGTGGTCTTCTTCGCCGCGGTCGACCGGGTCGCGGCGGTGGTCTTCTTCGCCGCTGTGGTCTTCTTGCTGGCGGCCGTCTTGGTCGCCGTGGTGGTCTTGCTCGCCTTGGCCGGGGCGGTCTTCTTGCTGGCGACCGTCTTGGTCGCCGTGGCGGTCTTGCTCGCCTTGGCCGGGGCGGTCTTCTTGCTGGCCGCCTTCGCCGTGGTCGCCTTGGTGCCCGCCGCCTTGGCGGTAGCCGCCTTGGTGCCGGTCGCCTTCGTGCCCGCCGCCTTGGCCGTGGCGGTGCTGGTGGCGGTCTTCTTCGTCGCCGCCGCGGCCTTCGGCACCTTGCCGCTGGCCACCATTTCCTTGAACCCGGCGCCGGGGCGGAAGGTCGGGACTGACGTCTTCTTGACCTTCACCGCCTCGCCGGTACGCGGGTTGCGCGCTGTTCGCGCGCCACGCACACGCTTTTCGAATGCTCCGAATCCGGTGATCGCCACCTTCTCGCCCTTGGTGACCGCCGCCTGGACCTCGGTGAGGACCGCGTCGAGCGCGGCCGTCGCCATCTTCCGGTCCCCCAGGCGAACGGCGAGCGCCTCGATGAGCTCGGCCTTGTTCACGACTTCCTCCCGATTGTGCAACTGACTCGTCGCGAGCCATTCTGCGCGCACGGTATGCCCTGTGCTGCCGGGACACAAACATTCGGTAGAAAAAAGCCCTTGTGTCGTAACGGATTCACCCCCACCGGATGGACCGATGGGGGTGAAATCCGCTGCGCGGGCGGCCTAACGGCTATGCCACGGAGGGCAGGAAGGGCAGTCGGCGCGCCTCGTAGGAGTCGATGTCGGCGGCGTGGCGGAGGGTGAGTCCAATGTCGTCGAGGCCCTCCAGGAGGCGCCAACGGCTGAAGTCGTCAAGCGGGAACGACCAGCTGGCGTCCCCCGCCCGGAGCTGGCGGGCGGTCAGGTCGACCGTCACCGGAGTGGTGGGATCCGCTTCGACCAGGTCCCACAACTCTTCGACGGCTTTCAATTCCAACTCGACCGGCAACAGACCTTCCTTGAGGGCGTTGCCGCGGAAGATGTCACCGAAGCGCGGGGCCACCACGGCACGGAAGCCCCAGTCCCGTAGCGCCCAGACCGCGTGTTCCCGGGAGGACCCCGTGCCGAACTCCGGACCGGCGATGAGGATCGACGCTCCGGAATAGTTTTCATCGTTGAGCACGAATGCCGGATCTTCCCGCCAGGCGCTGAACAGCCCGTCGGCGAAGCCCGTCCGGGTCACCCGCTTGAGGTACACGGCGGGGATGATCTGGTCGGTGTCCACGTTGGACCGGCGCAGCGGCACGGCGGTGCCGGTGTGGGTGGTGAACTTGTCCATCTCGTCGGTCCCTTCTACAGGTCGGCGGGGGCGGCCAGCCGGCCGACCACGGCGGTGGCGGCGGCCACCGGCGGGGAGACCAGGTGGGTGCGCCCGCCCCGGCCCTGACGGCCCTCGAAGTTGCGGTTCGAGGTGGAGGCGGAGCGCTCGCCCGGCTTCAGCGTGTCGGGGTTCATCCCCAGACACATGGAGCAGCCGGCGAACCGCCACTCCGCCCCGGCGTCGGCGAAGACCTTGTCCAGGCCCTCGGCCTCGGCGGCCTCGCGCACCGCGGCGGAGCCGGGCACCACGAGCATCCGGACGCCGTCGGCGACCCGGTGGCCACGCAGCACGTCGGCGGCGGCCCGCAGGTCCTCCAGGCGACCGTTGGTGCAGGACCCCACGAACACCACGTCGATCGGCAGCTCCCGAAGCGGGGTGCCGGGACGCAGGTCCATGTACTCCAGGGCGCGGCGTGCGGCGGCACGCTCCGAGTCGGTGACGAACTCCTCCGGGTCCGGCACCGGCGCGCTCAGCGGCGCGCCCTGCCCCGGGTTGGTGCCCCAGGTGACGAACGGGGTGATCTGGCTGGCATCCAGGGTCACCTCGGCGTCGAAGCTCGCGCCCTCGTCGGTGGGCAGCGTCCGCCACCACGCCACCGCCGCGTCCCAGTCCGCGCCCTGCGGCGCGTTCGGTCGACCCTTGAGGTACGCGAAGGTGGTCTCGTCCGGCGCGATCATGCCGGCCTTGGCGCCCCACTCGATGGACATGTTGGCGATGGTCATTCGCCCCTCCATGGAGAGGGCGCGGATCGCCTCGCCGCGGTACTCGACGATGTGCCCGCGACCTCCACCGGTGCCGACCTGCGTGATCAGCGCGAGCACCAGGTCCTTGGCGGTCACGCCTGGCGCGAGCCGGCCGGTGACGTTCACGGCCATCGTCTTCGGCCGGCTCTGCGGCAGCGTCTGGGTGGCCAGCACGTGCTCCACCTCGCTGGTGCCGATGCCGAAGGCGAGCGCTCCGAAGGCGCCGTGGGTGGCGGTGTGCGAATCGCCGCAGACGATCGTCATGCCCGGCTGGGTGACACCGAGCTGCGGGCCGATCACGTGCACGATGCCCTGGTTGTCGTCGCCGAGCGGGTGCAGCCGCACCCCGAACTCGGCGCAGTTGCGGCGCAACGTCTCGATCTGCGTACGCGACGTGGGGTCCGCGATGGTGAGCAGGTCACCACGGCGGAGGCGGAACGCCGGGTCGTCGTACCCGGTCGGGGTGTTGTGGTCCTCGGTCGCGAGGGTCAGGTCGGTACGACGCACCCGGCGCCCGGCGAGCCGAAGCCCGTCGAAGGCCTGCGGGCTGGTCACCTCGTGCAGCAGGTGCAGGTCGATGAAGAGCAGGTCCGGCTCACCAGCGGCGGACCGTACGACGTGCGCGTCCCAGACCTTCTCGGCCAGGGTCCTCGGCTCAGGAGTGACTCCCACCATCTGGACATCCTAAATTCTGGGAGGTAAGTTTCGGCTTGTGGGACACAGTATGAGCGGTGTCGGCGTTCTCGACAAGGCGGTGGTCATCCTGGCCGCCTGCGTGGACGGCGCCAGCCTGGCCGAACTCGTCGAACGCACCAAGCTGCCCCGGGCCACAGCACATCGCCTGGCCCAGGCCCTGGAGATCCACCGAATGCTGGTGCGTGACACCCAGGGCAGATGGCGGCCCGGCCCCCGCCTGGGGGAGCTGGCAAACGCCGCACCGGACGTTCTGCTGACCGCCGCCGAGCCGCTGCTGGCCGCGCTGCGCGACGCCACCGGTGAGAGCGCGCAGCTCTACCTGCGCCGTGCCGACGAGCGGATCTGCGTGGCGGCGGCGGAACGCGCCAGCGGTCTACGGGACACCGTTCCGGTGGGCTCGGTGCTGCCGATGACGGCCGGCTCAGCGGCCCAGATCCTGCTCGCCTGGGAGCCGCCGGAGGCGGTCATGCCGCTGCTGCCGCGCAGCAAGTTCACCGGCCGCACCCTCGCCGAGGTACGCCGTCGCGGCTGGGCGCAGAGCGTCGCCGAGCGGGAGGCCGGTGTGGCGAGCGTCTCCGCCCCGATCCGCGACCGCACCGGCCGGGTCATCGCCTCGGTCAGCATCTCCGGCCCGATCGAGCGCCTGGGCCGCCGCCCCGGCGAACGCCACGCCATGGCAGTGGTGAGAGCCGGCCAACGCCTGTCCGGCCTCTAACCCCCACCCCCCTGCCCCCTCCAACCAGACCCGCCCTCGTTGATCATGAAGTTATTGCCACGACACGCCGAGGGCGAGGGCAATAACTTCATG
>NZ_JBEZEH010000043.1:0-37120 GCF_040648775.1 Micromonospora sp. NPDC049089 | reverse complement strand
CGAGGGCCCGCTCGTCCAGCCGCCGGCCCAGCGGCGTGGCCCGGATCTGCGCCGGCAGACCGCCGAGGGCACCCACCCGGTCCCAGATCTCGTCGTCGCTGCCGTCGAGGAGGGCTGCCGTGCTGTGCCGCCACGGCGCGGCGGCGCCGCTGACCACCACCAGGGCGGGGCCCCTGCCCGCCTGGTGGGCGACCGCCGCCCAGGACGCGGCGAGCAGGGCGCCGAAGCTGTGGCCGACGACGGCCCAGCGTTCGCCGGGGGCGGGCGCGTACCGCTGGTCCAGGTCCCGCACGTAGCCGTCGACCTCGGGCGGCGGCCGCTCGGAGATCCGCGCGCCGCGGCCCGGCAGCTCCGGTGCGACGACCGACGGGGCGCCGCCCAGCAGCTCACCGAGTCGGTCGTCCCAACCGCGGAAGACGCCGGCCGAGCCACCCGCGGGGGGCAGCAGGAACAGCCGGCTCGCCGCGACGGTCACGGTGTCGCGGTCGCCGGGACGGCGAGCTCGGCGGCGTACATCCGGTCGAAGGCGGCGACCAGGGTACGGTCGGCCACGGTCCCCCCGCTGAGCGCCGTGCGGCACAGCATCTTCAGCGCGCGCCAACTCTTCGTGGCGGCGGCGAGCCCTTCGATGAACGGCTCGCCGTCACCGACCAGCCCCGTCCATGGTTCGCCGGTTCGCCGGTACGCCTCCGCCACCGCCAGGTACGCCCGCTCGATCATCAGCGCCGAGTGGTACGTGTTGGTCAGTTGCGCGTGCCGGCGCTGGCCGGGTGCGGTGAGCGCCGGCACGAACGCGTCGCGGTACCGGGACAGCTGCTGGGGCAGCGTCCGCCGGTCGGCGAGAAGGGTCTCGACGGCGGCGCGTTCACGGCGGTGAACCGTCCCGTCGGCCAGGGCGGTCTGGGTCCGCTCGCCCAGATGCAGCCGGTAGAGCGAGTCGTGCTTGTCGTAGACGTGGAACAGGTTGGAGCGGATCGCCTCGACGAACAGGGCCCGGTCGAAGCGCAGCACCAGGGTACGGACGCCGACGTTGTCGATGCCGAGGTACGAGTTCTCGTCGAAGTCGACGACCGTCACCTTGTGCCCGTTGGTGCGGTGCTCGCGCAGGTAGTACTCGTCGAAGTGCTCGTGGTAGTAGCTGTCGACGCGGGCGACGCAGTGCCCGTGGTCGCGCACGGCGCCGCGCAACGTCACCTCGATGTCACCGTCGACGGGCAGGTGGTGCTTTTCCACACCCCACTCCCCCAGCAACAGGGCGTCGCGGGCCGCCTCGCCGTCGAGAAGGTTCCGGCAGGACAGGCCACCCCACTCGGCGCGCAGCGTCGGGGCGCCGGCGACCAGGAGGAACGCCGCGAGCAGGCGAGGCGGCAGAAGCTGGGTCAGGCTGACGATGTGGCAGTCGTAGTAGACGCTCTCCACGGCGTTCCAGTGCCGGCCGGTGACCTCCGACTGGTGGGCGGTCACCCCGGGGACGTCGCGGGTCGGGTGTGCGACGGCGACGGGCTCGGGCTCGGGCACGGGCTCGAAGGCCACTGTCACGGCGTCGCTCGTCGGGCTGCCGGTCCTGGGACCGTCGACGGTGGTGGTCACGGGCGTCTCCCGAAGGCGAGGCGGAGGGTGGCGGGTGAGCGGAAGCTGAGCCCCTGCACGGGGCTCGGCGTGACGTCGGCGAAGCGCAGGCCGGGCCGGCGTTCGAGCAGCAGGCGCAGCGCGGTGGTCACCTCTGCCAGGGCCATCCGGCGGCCCATGCACTGGTGGCGCCCGGCGCCGAAGGAGAGCAGGCGCTGGTTTCCCGGCCGGCCCGGGTCGAACGTGTCCGGGTCCGGGAACACCGCCGGGTCACGGTTGGCCGAGCCGAGCAGGACGGTCAGCAACGAACCCTTCGGGATGTCCTGGCCGAGAAGCTCCCCGCCACCCCAGATCCGGATGGTGCTGTGGATCGGCGCCTCGTACCGCAGGGTCTCGTCCACCACCGCCTCGACGAGGTCGCCGTCCGCGGCGACCTGCACCATCAGCTCCGGGCGCGAACACAGGGTGTGCAGGACGTTCGCGATCAGCCGGTTGCTCGTGTCGATGGCGGCGGGGATGAGCAGCCCGACCTGGCGGACGATCTCGTCGTCGTCGACGTCGGCGCCCTCCGCGGCGGAGGACAGCAGCTGCCCGATGACGCTGTCGTCCGGTGCGGGTCGCAGCTCGGCGACCCGGCTGTGCAACAGGGCGCTCATGCGTGCCCACGCGGCGACGGCGGCCCGTCGGCGCACCGGATCGGCCGAGTCGATGAAGGCGATCACCGCGTCGCTGCAGCTCTGGAACTGCGGCACGTCCGCCGGTCGCAGGCCGATGATGCGCGACATCACCCGGATCGGTACGGCGTTCGCGAAGCCCGTCACGTAGTCGGCCGGGCCATCACCGGCCGCCGTGTCGAGGTCGTCGAGCACGCCGCGCACCGCCGCCGGGACGAGTTCGTCGAGGTACCCGGGGATGGCCGACGCGGAGAAGCTCCGGTTGGTCAACGCCCGCAGCCGGACATGCTCCTCCCCCTCCACGTCGGTCACGGTGCGACCGAACAGCACCCGGGTCGCCCGGAACGGGCTCTCCACACTGGAGCGCCGGTCCCGCAGTACCGCACCGGCGGCAGCGTGGTCGGTGGCGAACCAGGTGCGGCGCGACGTCGAGTGGACGAGCTGGCCCTGCGCCCGCAGCGCCGCGTAAACGGGGTAGGGGTCAAGCTGGAACGCGGGCGTCCCGAAGTCACGGTCGGCGCCGTTGCGCGCGGGCGCGGTCACCGCATCACCGCCGCGTCCGGCGCGTCGGCCGGCTCCCGCACGGCGGCGAAGCGCAGCCGGTGGTAGTCGGCGTACCAGCGGCCGTCGCGCAGCAACGTCGGCGCGGCCAGCTCGTTGATCCGCGCCAGGACGGCGTCGCGCCGCTCCGGCGGCACATGGCCGATCAGGGCCGCGCCGAACATGGCGACCCAGTCGGCGACGCCACCCGGGCAGTCGGTCAACTCGGTGGGCCGGGCAAAGTAGTCCATCCGCAGTACCTGGAAGCCGTGCGCCTCCAGCAGGGTGGCGTACTCCCCGGGGCTCGGGAAGTACCAGGGCATCCGCGCGCCCTCGGTCAGACCCTGCTCGGCCAGCGCGGCGCGGACGGCGGCGAGGATCCCGGCGACGTTGTGCGCACCGCCGAGTTCGGCGACGAAACGCCCACCCGGGCGCAGCGCGCGACGGACGGCGGCGACGACGTCCGCCGGACGGGTCATCCAGTGCAGCGCGGCGTTGGAGAACACCGCGTCGACCTGCTCGTCGATCTGGAAGTCGTGGCCGTCCGCGAGCAGCACGTCCGATCCCAGCCGGGCGGTGGCCGAGGCGACCATGGCGGGGTCGCCGTCGACCGCGATCACCCGCGCCCCGCTGGCCGCGATCGTGGCGGCCAGCTCACCGGTGCCGCACCCCAGGTCGAGGACGGTTTCGCCGGGCACCGGGGCGAGCAGCTCGACGACGCCGCCGGCCAGCGCGGACACGTAGCCGAACTGGCGGTCGTAGCGGTCGGCGTCCCACCCGGGGTCGGGCCGGGACTGGTGGACGGAGTGCTGTGTCATCGTGTCACCCTCGATCAATCTGTTGGAGCATGAGTTCGGTGGTGCCGCCGGCGAGCGCCAGGCCGCTCGCGTCACGCAGGGCCCGTTCCGCCGGATGGCCGCGCCGGTAGCCGTCAGCACCGGAGAGTTGCAGCGCCTCGTCGGCCACCTCGGCCAGCACCGCGGCGGCCCGGTGTTTGCCGGCGGCCGCCCAGCCGCCGGGGCAGGCGCCCGCGGCGAGCAGCCGAAGGCTCTGCCCGGCCATCGCCTGCACCTCCTGGACTGCGGCGTCGAGCCGGGCGAGCGTGAATCGGACGTGCTGGTTGGTGATCAGCGGAACCCCGAAGGTGATCCGCCGGCCGGCGTCGGCGACCGCGTGGTCCAGGACCGACTCGGCCATTTCGGCCATCCGGACGGCGAGCATCACGCGTTCGTGGATCCAGTGGCGCATCAGCACCAGCAGTCCGTGCCCGCCGACGGCGAGCACGGCGGCGACCGGGGCCGCGTCGAGCACCACCGCACCGGTCAGGCCTGTGTGTCCCAGGCCGTCCAAAGTGGTCACCCCGACGCGCGGCCCGGCGGACACCAGCAGGAGCGCCGGCCCGCGCCGACCGGTGCGCCCGTCGCTGTCGTCGGCCAGGACGAGCAGGTGGTCGGCGTACGGGGCGTTGCTGATGAACCACTTCGTTCCGGTCACGGTCAACCCACCGGCCGCCCCGACGCCCACCGTGGTCCGCAGGGCGGTCAGGTCGCTGCCGCCGTCCGGTTCGGTGGCGGCCAGCGCACTGGTCGCCGAGCCGGCCAGGGCGTCCGTCACCATCCCCAGCGGTGTCGTCGGCAGGACGCCGAGCAGGCGTGTCGCCACCTCCAGGTGGGTGAGCAGCGCCGCGCCCGGCGCACCGTTACCGACCCGGGCGAACGCGCGGTGCAACGCGGCGGCACGCCACAGGGCGGCGGCGCGGTCGCCGCCACGCTCGGCCCACGCGTCACGCAGCAGACCGGCCTCGCCGACGGCGCGCAGCAGCTCCCGTACGGGCGGGCCGGCCGACTCCCAGACGCCCGCCGCGAGCAGACCGTCGCGGTGCCGGTCGGTGAAGGCGTCGAGCCGCGACGCGAATTCGACGTCGGCGGCACCCTGCGGACAACGCGACCCGACGGTCGAGGCGAGCACCGACGCGGCGGTCACTGGGGCCACCCGCGCAGGCGGGCGAGGGCGGTGAGCATCATCTCGTCCGATCCGGTGGAGATGGACAACAGCCGGGTGTCGCGGAAGGCACGGTTGACCGGGTGGGTGCTGAGCTGCCCCTCGGCGCCGTGCAGGTGCAGGCAGGTGCGGGCTACCTCACGGGTGAGGCGGCTGGAGCGCAGCTTGACCGCTGCGGACAGGGTGTTCACCGCACCACCGGTCACCCACCTGTCGATGCCGGTGTACGCGAGCTGGCGCACCGCCTCCACCTCGGCGCGCAGGCGTGCCAGCTGCGCGGCGGGCTGCTGACGGTCGGCAATCGGTACGCCGAAGGTTCGCCGCTCCCGCAACCGCTCGGCGGTCCGCAGCAGCAGGGTGTCCGCCATGGCGATCGCGCGGCAGGCGGACAGGATGCGCTCCGGTTCGAACTGGCGCAGCTGGGTGACCAGTCCGAGGCCGTGCCCGCCGAGGCGGTGCCCGTCGGGCACGAACACGCCGTCGAAGCGGAGCTGCCCGGCGACGCCGGCGGTCCGCAGCCCGAGCGTGGCGTCCGCCGGTTCCCTGCTCACGCCCGGGGCGTCGGCCGGCACCATCAGCAGGACGTGACCGAAGGTCCCACGAGCCTCGGGCAGCCGGGCCAGCACCGCGAAGGCGTCCGCGGTGAGCCCGGCCACGACCCACCTCTTGGCGCCGGTCAGCCGGTACCCGCCCGGCTCGGGGGTGGCGGTGGTGGCGACGGCTGCCACGTCGGCGCCGGCGCCGGGCTCGGAGACCGCGTGCCCGAGCAGGCAGCGCCCCGCCAGGGCCGGGCGCAGGAAACGCTCGACGGCCTCCGGCCCGCCGGCCTCGGCCAGCATGGGGGCGACCATGTCGTTGTGGACCGTCACCCCCATGCCCAGACTGTCGAACAACAGCGCGCCGAGGCATTCGGCGAGGACCACGTGCTCCCAGGCGGTGCCGCCGGCGCCGCCCTGGTCGACGGCGAACCGCATGCCGAGCCAGCCTCGCGCGGCCAAACCGGTCAGGACCTCGCGCAGGGGGACCGCGCCGTGCCGCTCCCAGGCGTCGACCATGGGTACGACGGCGGCCGCGAGGTGCTCGGTGAGGCGGGCCCGCAGCTCGTCCTCGGCGGGCGTGAACCAGCCGGTGCGGGCCGCGACGGTGAGGGCCGCGGTTCTCACGGTGCCTCGTCGAGCAGCAGCGCGGCGATGCGGGCGCGGTCCGGTTTGCCGGTGGACAGCACCGGCACGGCCGGCAGCCGGTACAGCTCCCGCGGCACCATGTATCGGGGCAGGAGGTTGCCCACGTGCCTGAGCAGGGCCTCCACCGTGTCTCCGGGCAGTGGCAGCAGGGCGGCGGCCGGGCCGGGGTCCGGCTGGTCGACGGTCGCGTGGGGGCGCAGCACCACGGCGCACGCCAGCGACAGCCCGTCGCGCGGATCCGGGACGGCCGCCACGAACGCGCTGCCGACCGCCGGGTGCGTCTCCACGGCGCGGCGCACCTCGTTGAGGTTGATCCGGTAGCCCTTGATCTTCACCTCGTCGTCGCGCCTGCCCGCGAAGCGCAGCGCCCCGTCAGCGCCGCGTTCCCCGATGTCGCCGGTGAGGTAGAAGCGCGTTCCCTCGTGGTCGAGGAAGACCGCCGCCTCCTCCGTCGGGCGGTCCAGGTACCCGCTCATCAGCTGCGCCCCGGCAATGGCGATCTCACCCGGGCCGTCCGTGGTGAGCCGGCCGTCGGCGTCCCGGAAACGGATCGTCACCCCCGGCAACGGCGGCCCGATGGGGTACGCCTCGGTGCGGCCCGGTTCCCGCTCGGCGATCGGGTGGAAGGTCACCCCGCACGTCGCCTCGGTCGGCCCGTAGCCGTTGACCACCACGAGGTTCGGGGCCGCGTGCAGCCAGTCCTGGACGGTGGCCGGGTTCAGCACCTCCGCGCCGGTGAGGATTCGGCGCAGCGCGCTCAGGTCACGCCCGGACAACCCGGGCTCCGTCCGGGCCAGCAGCGTCAACGTGGAGACCACCGCGGTGAAGTGGGTGATCCGGTCCCGTTCGATGAGGTCCAGCACCCGAGCCGGCACGACGAACGCCGGGCCGAGCCGCACGTGCGCCCCCTTGAGCAGCGGCAAGAGCAGGTCCGCCACCGAACCGTCGAAGTGCAGGGCTGTCGTGTTCAGGCAGCGTGCCCGATCGGTGATGCCGAGCACCGGGTCGACCGCGGCGAAGAACGCCTCCAGCGCGCTGTGCGGGATCCGGACGCCCTTCGGTCGTCCGGTGCTGCCGGAGGTGTACAGCACATACACCCCGTCATCCGGCGCCGTGGCCACCGGCAGGTCGTCGAGGTGCGCGTCCGCCTCGGTGCCGAGTTCCTCCACCGCCACCACCGGCACGGGCAGCGCCTGGTCGACCAGCCGGGCCACCGCCGCGCGGCGGGCCAGCAGGCGTGGGCTGCCGCAGTCCAGCAGCAACGCACGCCGCCGGTCCGCGGGCGCCGAGGGATCGATCGGCAGGTAGGCGGCGCCGGCGGCGACCGCGCCCAGCAGCGCCGTCACCGTGGCGGCGGTCTTCTCGCCGTGGACGGCGACCAGGTCACCGCGGCGCACCCCACGGCTGCGCAGACCCGCGGCGACCCGCAGCACCCGCTGCCACAGCTCGGCGCGGGTGAGGGTCGCGTCCGGTCCGGTGAGCGCGGGCAGGTCCGGCCCGGTGGCGGCGTGCGCGGCGAGCGCCGCCATGAGGGACCAGCCGACCGGCGTCGGCGCGCCGGCCTGCGGCGTCGAGGGCTCGACGAGCATGGTCATCGGGTCGCACGCCGCTCGACGAGGGCGACCAAGGTCGACAGGCTCTCCAACGCGTCGAGGTCCTCGATCTCCTCCCCGAACTCGATGCCGTACTCGCTGCCGAGCCGGACGGTGAGCTCCACAGCGTCGAGTGAGTCCAGGTTGAGCGCGCGCATGAAGTTGTCGTCGGCGGCCAGCTCGGCCGAGACGTCGCGCTTCTTGATGGTGGCGAGGGTGTCGGCGAGGCGGTCACGGACGCTCTCGGCGGTGGGACGGGTCATCGGCTGACTCCTGAACGGTCTCGGGTGACACGGGTACGACCGGGCGCGGCCGTACCGGTGCGGCGGGTGCGGTTACCGGCTGGCCGGGACGGCCGGCGCGGTCGGGACATCGGAGGTGCGCGGGGCGGCCGGCCGGGCGGCGGCCCGCACCGTCCAGGCCACCGCCGCCACCAGGCAGGCGGTGCCCACCACGGTGGCCGAGGTCAGGTCCTCACCGAGGACCAGCGCTCCCAGCGCCACCGCCACGAGCGGGTTGACGTACGAGTAGGTGCTGGCCAACCGCTGGTCCACCCGGGTGACGAGCCACGTGTACGCGAGGAAACCCACCAGCGACCCGAGCAGCACGAGATGCAGCTGCGCCAACCACACGGTGGGGTGCAGGTGGCCGACGTCCAGCCGGCCCCACTCTCCGGTCAGCCCGGAGACGACCAGCAGCGCCAGGCCGCCGCCGAGCATCTGCACCGCGCTGGACAGGGCGGCGCCCGGCACGATGTCGCCGGGGGTGCCGCGCCTCGCCGAGGCGGCGGCGATCCGCCCCGCCACGGCCCACGTCAGCGCCGCGGCCAGCACGAGCAGCGAGGGCAGCAGCGGGCCCGGCTGGAAACCGAGAAGGATCGCCACACCGGCCAGTCCGACCGTGGCCGCGCCCAGGTCCCGCCCTCGCGGCCGGCCCCCCATCACCAGCACCCAGATGGGTACGGTGGCGAAGTAGGTGCCGGCCGCCGCCGACGGCAGATCCTCGGAGGCGACACTGACCAGCCCGTTCGCGCCGAGGAAGTGCATGAGCCCGAGCAGGGTCAACCGCCCGGTGTGCCCCCGCAAGCGCACCGCCAGTCCCGGCTGGCCGCGCCGGCGCCAGTGCCAGCACAGCCCGCCGAGCAGCAGCGCCCCCGCCACGGAGAAGCGGACCCCGGCAGCGAACAGGGGCGGCACCTCCTGGACGACCACTCGGATACCGAGGAAGGTCGAACCCCAGAGCAGCCACACCGCGAGCAGCGCCGCGGCGATGCGCCACCGGTCGGCAGTCGGCCGGGCCATCGTCAGGGCGGGCGTCGACGTCCTCGGTCGCGCCGAGGCGGAGTCCAGGCCGCGGTCCGGCCAGGGGCGTCGACGCACGCGCTAGGCCGGGTTCTGGGCGAGGATGCGGTCGAGGTACCGGCAGGAGGAGTTCAGCCTCCACAGCGCACCGCGTGCCATGGCCCGGCGGGTCTGCGGCTCGGCCGCCATCGGCTTGACGACGTGGGCGAACCACGCGCTCGCGTGGTGGGCGTCGATGCCGATGTGCAGCCGGTGGTACGTGATGCCGTCGGCGGGCAGCCCGAGGCGCTCCCAGCCGTGCAGCACCTGGGAGAACCGGTCCGGCGCCAGCCACTCCGCAACGGCGAGGTGGCCGACGGCCTCGCCGAACAGGTTCCGGTACCGGCAGATCAGCACCGGTAGGTTCCCGCCGAGCAGCGCCTCCGTCGACAGGCTCTCCTTGAGCTCGTCGTCGGTGATGCCGAAGTGGGCGATGATCCGGCCGAACAGCGTGGTGTGGACCATCGCGGGGTCGCCGTTGCCCATCTCGTCCCAGAAGTTCTTGGCGATCTCCATCTTGGTCTCACCATCCGACCCGACCTGCATCATGGCCAGCAGGTCGTCGAACCGGGCGTCCACCGACGACTCCTGCAACACGAAGCTGCGGAAGTCCGCCGGGGTGGCCCGCTCACGCAGGAAGGAGTGGTAATAGGGGTGCTTGAACACCCGGTGCTCCCGCGTCATGTTCTTGAGCCATGGCACGAACCGCTCCGGGTCGTCCGGGATCGAGGCGTAGATGCTCTCGTCGATCCAGCTGTCCTCGTCCCGCGCGGTGTCCCGCTCCAACTGTCGCGTCACCGCGTGCAGGACGGTGGACGCCTCGGCTGTCGATTCCGCCCCCAACTGGGTGTGCAGACCGTAGATCTTCGCCAGCAGGTACTGCTGTGCGAACTGGGCATCGGTGTCCCCGGCGGACGCCGCGGTACCCAGCCGGGTGACGTTCTCGAGCAGTTCGTCGTAGGCGTCCTGCTCGGCGTACGAACGGTCGAAGTCTTCCTCGGACAGAGCGAAGCGACTCACCAGATCGGTGACGAACGCCGTAGGAGTGGTGCTCAGCGTGGCGGGCATCCGGGTGCGCTCCTTGCAGTCGGTATAACCCGAAGCATTCCCCCGCCGTCTGCACGGCTTCGCTGATTTTTCTGTATTCGCAGGTCGGAGCACACGCGACGCGCCGCGTTTCCCCGGCCGCCCGGAACTGGCCACCCCCTGCCCGCGCCGGGCGACGACGTCATGGGGACGTGTTCGAGAAGTAGACCCCGAGACCAGCCAGCAGCAGACTGATCAGGCTGGCACCGGCGCGTACCGAGTTCCACCACGTCCAAGCGGACGAGTAGGAAGCCCACACCCGTACCGCCTCCGCAGGATCGGTTGGCACGCCTGCGGCGTCGAGCGTCTCGTTCATCGGCACGTTGACGACCACCGTCGGGATGAACGCGCCCACCAGGTACACCCCGGCGGCCACCAGGAACAGCACACCCGCCGACCGCTTCCCGAGGATCAACAGAAACACACCGGTCACCGTGGCGGCGACGAGCGGGCCGAAGAACGTGACGAAGAACAGCGGATTCTGGATCCTCTGGTTGATGCTCGTCATGGCCCGGATCGCGGTGCCAGCGTCGGCGGCGTTCAGACCGGGCATCACCGCCACCGAAAAGGCGTAGTAGACACCGGTGATCGCACCCGTCACCACCAGGGTCACCGCCGCCGACCAGGCAGCCAGGGTGGCGTTCATGCCCAGTCTCCACCGGGTGAGTTGTCCCATGCACCAGCGGCGGCGGCGTCCCGGGCATAGTCGGTGAAGTCGCGCGGCCTGCGGCCCAGCGCCCGTTGCACACCATCGGCGAGCTGTGCGTTGCGGCCGTCCAACACCTTGCCGAACAGCTCGATCAGCACCGCCGTGAGCTCCGCCGGCACGTCGTACCCGGCCATCACGGCGGCGTACTCCTCTGGTGACACCGATCGGTAGCGGATCTCCCGCCCGAGCGCGTTGCCGATCTCCGAGGTCGCCTCGGCGAAGGTGAGAAGTCGCGGCCCGGTCACCTCGTAGAGCTGCCCCGCGTGCCCGTCGTCGGTCAGCGCAGCGACCACGATGTCGGCGATGTCAAGGGCGTCGACGAACGGCTCCGGCACGTTCCCGGCCGGGAGGACGACCTCGCCGCCGCGTATCGAGTCGGTCAGGAAGTCCTCGCTGAAGTTCTGGCTGAACCAGCTCGCCCGCACGATCGTCCAGGCCACTCCGGAGTCCTGGACCACACGCTCGCTGAGCGTGGCCTCCTCCTCGCCCCGGCCGGAAAGCAGAACCAACCGTTCGATCCCGCCGGACACCGCCAGTTCCGTGAACGAACGGATCGTCGCGAGGGCGTCCGGCGCGACCAGGTCCGGGTAGTACACCAGGTAGACCGACGAAACCCCGTCCAGTACGGGCGCCCAGGTGCGCTGGTCGGTCCAGTCGAACGGCGGCTCGCCGGAGCGGGAGCCGACCCGTACCGGCCGGTCGAGTCTGGTGAGCCGGTCCACCACCCGTCGGCCCGTCTTGCCGGTGCCGCCCAGTACGAGGATTGGCTGCTCATCAACGGTCTTCGTCATGGCAACCAGTCAAGTCGGGAGTGAGCGCACCGGGAATGGGCGAGGCTCTCGATCGCATGTCCCGACGTCTCGACCGCCCACCTCACAGGGCTAACCTGAGCGCATGGACGCGCTCGCGGGGCTGCTGGACGGGCCGAGGGCGCGCGGTGCGTTCCTGATGCGGTCGGTGTTCGACCCGCCCTGGTCGGTACGGATCCAGGACCGAGCGCCCCTCACACTGGTCACCATGCTGCGCGGCACGGCGTGGGTGGTGCCGGATCGGGGCGCTCCGGTGCCGCTACGCCCGGGCGATGTCGGGATCATCCGTGGCCCGGAGCCGTACACCATCGCCGACGACCCGGCCACGGCACCGCGGGCAGTGATCCATCCCGGTGAGCACAGCACCACGCCCACCGGGGACGAGTTGTGCGAAGTGATGGACCTGGGTGTCCGGACCTGGGGCGAACGCGCTGACGGGATGGCGGTGCTGCTCAGTGGCACGTACCAGTTGCAGGGCGAGGTCAGCCAACGGCTGCTGAGGGTCCTGCCCCATCTCCTGGTGCTGCCGGCCGGAGCACTGGACAGCCCGCTCATCCCCTTGCTCGGCGACGAGATGACCAAGGACGAGCCGGGGCAGGATGTGGTCCTGGACCGGCTGCTCGACCTACTGCTCATCGCCGTACTTCGGGCCTGGTTCTCCCGGCCCGAGGCGGCGGCGCCCTCGTGGTACCGGGCACACGGCGATCCGGTGGTCGGCAGGGCGTTGCGACTGTTGCATGACCACCCGGCAAAGCCCTGGACGGTGGCCACCCTCGCGGCCGGCACCGGTATCTCACGGGCGGTGCTGGCCCGCCGGTTCACCGAACTGGTCGGCGAGCCTCCGATGGCGTACCTCACCAACTGGCGGCTCGCGCTGGCCGCCGACCTGCTGCGCGAACCGGACGCCACCGTCGGCGCGGTGGCCCGCCAGGTCGGCTACGGCAGCTCATTCGCACTCAGCGCGGCTTTCAAACGGGTACGCGGTCTCAGCCCGGCCGAACACCGGCAGGCCCTCGGGTCGCCTGACGTCACTCCAGTGGGATGACAGTTCGACGGCACGGTCGACGTCAGGTCAGAATAGGGATTCATCGATAGGCGGGAGTGCGGGTCGACTCGAGGCCGCTGGTGTTGACCGCACGGGTACGCGACCCGGGTTTCTGGGAAGGTCTGCTCATCGTCGACGACGTGCGGGGAGTACAGGTCGGCAATCACGGGACGCAGCGCAACACCTTCCGCTACACGGTGATGGAGGAGCCGCGGGCCGCCGCGTTGCTGCGCGAGGACTTCGACCTGGCCCTCGCGCTGGCCGGATGCCTGTGCCCGCGATGAGGCGGCAATACCTGACTCTGGGCAGGCCCGGCCCTGGTTGTTCTGTGGCACAGACGTTGAGCATCTGGTGATGGGTGGTAGGCCGCCGGTGGCGGTGGACGGTCGGTAGTGATTGCAGTGATGCAAAGAGGCCGGTAGCGCCTTCCTTCGGAATTTCCTGCGGTCCCACGTAGCGGTCTACGTAGCGGTCTACGTAGCGGTCGCGCCGTTGTTGCCCGGGCACCGGTCGACCGTACCGCTGACCGTGCTCAGGTCATCGCGCTTGACACTCGATGTCAAGTGCTTGACGATGGGCGTCAAGTAGCAGAGGAGGCAGCATGGCGCCGACCGATCAGGAACTGACCGAGCATCTCATCCGGTTGATCGACATCCGCCTGCTCGACCCTCTCGAAATCCTGGTCGGCGGCCACGACGCCGTCGACCCGCTGCGCGCCGTCATCCGGGAGCGGGCCCGATCCTGGGCGACCACGATCATCAGCGGCGACGACCGGGCCGCCATCGGCGTGATCATGCGCGCGATCTCCACTCTCTACCCGGGGGACGGACTGTTCGACCCACCCATCGACTGGTGGCGCAGTCCTCTTGGCCAGGCCGTCGCTCGACGGGTCGGCCACCCGACCGCCGAATCCGTGTCGTACACGGTGGCCGGCGCCATGCTCGGCATCACCCGCCAGGGCGTCCACGACCTGGTCTCCCGCGACAAGCTCGCCCGCCACCCCGAAGGCGGCGTGCGCTCCGACTCCGTACGCGACCGCCTGCTCAAGGAGGGAACCCGACGTGCCTGAGAGCGTCATCGACTCCCCGAGCGTGCCCATCGCGGTCCGCGACTTCGGCGGACCCGGACAACCGCTGCTGCTCCTTCACGGCGCCGGCGGCAACCTCGCCCAGATGAGCACCCTCGCCGAGCACCTGAGCCCGACCCACCGGGTGGTCACCGTCGATCTGCGTGGTCACGGCCGGTCGGGAGACGGCCCGTGGCGCTGGGACGACGTACTGGCCGACCTGGCCGCCGTCACCGACCACCTCAGCCTCACTCCCCCAGCGGTGGTCGGCGTCTCCCTCGGCGGCATGCTCGCCACCCTTTGGGCGCAGCGTCACCCGGAGTGCCCAGGTGCCGTCAGCTTCGACGGAAATCCGCCGCTGAACCGTCTGGACCAGGTCGCCGGCCTGGATCCGGAGCAGGCCGGGATCGAGCTTGCCAAGCTGCGGGCCGTCTTCGACGGGATGGCCGCGATGCTGGCCGAACCGCTGACCGCCGAACAGGTGGCCGCCATGCTTGCGGGGCAGCGGGCCATGGCGCAGCGCTACGGCGGTGCAGCCGACGACGGGTGACGGCCTTCGAACGCAACCTCGTGCCCGGCGACGACGGCCACAGCCGATTGCGGCCCACCCCGGACCTCACCCGGCAGCTCCGGGACGCCATGGACTCCCTCGACCTGATGCCCGCGTACCGCGAGGCCCGCTGCCCGCTACTGCTCGTCCTCGCCACCGAGGACCTGCCCGAACAACAGCCGTTCCACAGCCTGTACGAGGCGTACCGCAAGGCCACGGCGAAACGGCTTGCCACTGTGGACAACCCGTCTCTGCGGGTACGACATCTCGCCGGGGCCAGCCACGCGATGGTCGCCGAACGCCCACAGGAGCTCGCCACCCTCGTCACCGACTTCCTCAGCCCTCACCACTGAGGCGGCCTGCGGGAGCCCGCCTCCTGACGAAGGTCGGGCCTGACTGACCGGGTTGGTCATCGCCCGCATCGCGGGATCGTTCGCGACGGTGCGCCGGGCACCGTCCCGTCGCTAAGCACCATCTACCGGGTGGTGGTCCGTCACGCGGCTGATCGACCCGACACCTCGGCGCCGACGGCGGGAGGACTACCGGCCGTGCGGTCCGTCTCGCCTTCGCCGAAGCCCTGCAGCGGTGCGGGGTGTCGGAGGACGTGCCCACAGACAACGGCAGGCGGTTAACTCCCCGGTTCGGTCGCGGGCCCTGATTCGCGGGACTCCGCGTCAGAGGCGGTGAGTAGCTTCTCTGCAACACCGACCGGCACGCCGAGGAAGGCCGCAGATGGAACTACCGCTCAGGCGAGTCGAGCGCACCGAGACGACGGTCATGTTCGTGGCCGCCAAAGACGGATCAGACGAGATCGGGCCAGCCTGGGACCACCTGGAGACCCTGCTGGGGCCGCTGCGCGGGCGCAAATTCCTCGGCGTGTTCGACGACTCCGGCATCTACCGCTGCTGCGTCCAGATCCGAGACGGCGACGACCCTGACCAACTCGGCCTGCGATCAGGCATCGTGCCAGGAGGCCAATACCTGAGCGCAACCGTGCGTGGTCCCCAACCCGCCGCCTACGCCCTGCTCACCCCGACCTTCGAACAGCTGCGGCGCTCCGGAGACCGAGACGACACTCGCCCCAGCATCGAATACTACCGCCGCCACGACCGGATCGACCTGCTGATGCCCCTGCGAGAGCCTGAAACCGACCGGCCCCCACAGCCGACCCGCTGCCCACTGCCCAACTGAGACCGTCCAACCGGAAGCGTTCGTGCACCCCGGGTCGCGATGGCGATCCTGCGGCACGCGGGCTGCGCGATCACAGTGGAGACCGACCGCCGGCGTCCCGTGGGTCCGGAACCCGGGCCAGGGCCTGCAGCACGCTGACGTGTCCTGTTTCGACGGCGGCAAGATGCGTTGCTGCACCGCTCGCGACTCCTGTCTGACAAGACGTCCTTGATGAACAGCCTGAGGTCCGGCTACCTGAACGGCATTGATCGATGTCTTGACTCTATGCGCCGCCCTACTCATGATTTATTGCGGCGATTCAACAGTGAGGGTCAATGTGATGACGCAGGTAGAGCCACCAGCAGGAGGCCCCACATCAACCGTCACTCTCAGCGAGATTGGACAAAATGGCCGACTCGCGCGGGCCAGTTCAGGCACGAGGGATTGGCTGAAACGTGGGGTCCATCGGCGGGAACTGAGCATCGCGGGCCTCGGTTCGGTGCTCCTCGCTGTCGCGATGATCTGGCTGATCCCGCCGTACGCGGTTCGCGTGGTGACTCGCGGCGCCAAGACTGTGCCGATCGCCGACCCGGCCCACACCATCGTCGGTGACGCGGGTGACCCGACGGCCCAAGCATGGCTGGTGGGATGGGGTGGCCACACTCTCACCCACGGTCTGCGTGGCCTGTGGGACACCAACGCCTTTTATCCCGACAAGTACGGCCTAGCCCTGAACGACAGCCTGCTCGGCTATGCCCCGGCAGGGCTGATAGGCAGCGGTGTAGTCGGTGCCGTGCTGCGCTACAACATCCTGTTCGTGCTGGCCTTCGCGCTCGCCTTCCTCGGCGGCTACGCGCTCCTGCGCCAGCTTGGCGCCAATAAGGTCGCCGCCGCGGTAGCCGGGGCCGCCCTCGCCTACGCGCCCTGGCGCTACGGCCACGACGGCCATTTGAATATTCTCTCCACCGGTGGCATCACCCTGGCCCTGGCGATGCTGGCGCGCGGCCACGGACTCTCGTTCACCCGCGGCTACCTTGCCGAACGAGTCCGACCGGGCTGGGCGTTCGCTGGCTGGCTGGTCGCGGCCTGGCAGGTCAGCCTAGGCTTCGGCGTGGGGCTTGGATTCGTATACGTCCTCGCCGCCCTCTGCCTGATCACACTGACAGCCTGGCTGATCCACCGCCCACGCCTTAGCCCCCGGCTGATCGTCAGTGATCTGGTCGGCGGGTTGGTCTTCACCGCGGTGACCGGATACTTCGCGTACGCGTACCAACACGTGCGCGAGCTCAATCCACATGTCACCCGGGACTGGGACTACGTCGCGTTTTTCTCCCCGACACTGCGCGGACTTCTCGTGGCTCCGCAGTCCTCGCTGCCCTGGGGCACCTTCCACAACGAGGCCCGCGCCGCACTTGGTGGCGCACCCACTGAGAAAGTGCTGCTATGCGGGTATGCACTGTATCTACTGGCCTTCGCTGGCCTGTTCCTGTCCCGCTGGTCACCGGTGCAACGTCTTCTGCTGCTGTTTGGGGCGGTCGTCGGAGTGTTGTTCGCGCTAGGCACGAACGGGCCGATCTACCGTCTGCTCTATCTTTACGTGCCCGGGTTCGACGGATCCCGTACACCAGGGCGGTTGATCTTGTGGCCCACTATCTGCCTGGCCATTCTCGCGGCCGGCCTGGTTACCCAACTAGCCGAGGTGGCTAGCAGGGGCGCCAAGCCGAAATGGTCGGTGGAAGAGGCACGGCTACTGACCGTTCCGTTGCTGGTCCTCGTGCTAGCTGAGGGCCTGCCTGACCTGCAGCACCCCCAAACCCCAGCCAAACCGGCCGCGATGGCGCTAGCCTCCGCGCACGCTCCGACCATGGTATTGCCGTCCGACGACGGCATCGACCTCCACGTCCTACTTTGGTCGACCGACGGTTTTCCCGCGGTAGTCAACGGTGCGGCCAGCTACACCACACCCAACCGTCAGGCGATCCGCGACGTTATGACGACCTTCCCCAGCCAGCAGGCCTTGGATCGGTTGCACCAGCTCGGCATCCGCAGCGTCGTCCTGCTGCGCGACCGGGTCCAAGGCACCCCATACGAACCACTGCTCAACATCCCCGACGTACCCGGTATCACCCGCCACGAGGTCGGGTCAGACGTGGTTTTCACCATCGACACCAACACGAAGTGATGGTGAGCGTGTCGTCAAACCGCTGCTGCCACCCCGACCACCACGCGGGATGAGCTGCTGGCGCGGGTTGCGGGACTGAAACGACGCCGGCGTGTGGCAACGGCTGCGCGAGATCCTGCTCGGCAAGCTGCCGGCCACCGATCAACTGGACGTCGTCGCCATCAACGGACCCAGCTACCGGCTCAAGAACCGCCCTACCGCCATCGACGGCCAAGCCAACGTCGCCTGACGTCGATCCACTGGTTCCATTCCACCGGCTACCCGGCCACGCGCAGGCCACGCGCTTCGAGATGCTCCTCAATTGCTGCCGTCATTCGCGCGAACTCCGCAGCCAGGTCGACGCCGTATCGATCAGCAAGAACCAAGACCGACCAGAGACAGTCGGCCAGCTCATGACCAAGCCGCTCCCGGGCGTCAGTGATCTCACGGCGCCCGTCGACAGCCATCACGAGCTTCGCGAGATCCCCAACGTCACCGACGAACCCTAACGCCAGGTCGCCGGTGCTCCACGCCCCACGACCCGCAGCAACGTTGTGACGGTCATACAGCTCAGCAATCGCAACCGCTCTCAACCTCAAGCTCTCAAGATCCATAGCGGCAACGTACAACGACAGCCGCACCTGGTCCCGTTCATTCGTACCTACCTGGACCCCTGAACCCGTACGCCGACATCCGAGACGACATCCACGAAGCGTTCCTCACCCTCGCCTGCGCCATCTGCCTTGCGGCTGGTGTCCGGCATGATCTTCACGGCCCCGCTAGGGTCGTGGCGGCGGCCAGCGCGGCGCGCACGGTTCGGAGCTGATCCATCGACGCACCGGTAGAATCCAGCCGCGTGCCCCCTGCGACGACCTTCCGCAATCCCGTGATCCCCGGCTTCTTCCCGGATCCCAGTGTCTGCCGGGTCGGCGAGGACTACTACCTGGTTTGCTCGAGCTTTGAGTACTTCCCCGGCGTACCGATCTTCCACAGCCGCGATTTGCTCTCCTGGCGGCAGATCGGCAACGTGTTGGACCGGCCGAGCCAGCTCGACCTGCCGGCCGACACCTACGCGTCGCGGGGCATCTTCGCGCCGACCATCCGCCACCACAACGGCATCTTCTACATGGTGACCACGAACGTGCGGATCTGGCGGCACCTGATCGTCACCGCGACCGACCCGGCCGGGCCGTGGTCGGAGCCGGTCTACTTCCAGCTTCCGCTCATCGACCCGTCGTTGACCTGGGACGAGGACGGCAACTGCTGGCTCACCCTGGCCGGCACCTCGAACTACCGCATCGACCCGGCCACCGGCGATGTGCTCGAAGGTCCGATCCCCCTGTGGTCCGGTACCGGCGGTCAGTACCCGGAGAGTCCGCACCTCTACCGGATCGGCGACTGGTGGTACCTGTTGCTCTCCGAGGGCGGCACGCACACCGGGCACGCGGTGTCGGTGGCCCGGTCCCGCAGCGTCCGGGGACCGTTCGACCCGGCTCCGGTCAACCCGATCCTGACTCACCGCGGCCTGCAGCGACCGATCCAGGCCACCGGTCACGCCGACCTGGTCGACGACCCGAGCGGCAACTGGTGGATGGTGCTGCTGGGCATCCGGCCAAAGGGACAGTGGCCGCCGTTCCACGTGCTCGGGCGCGAGACCATGCTCGCCCCCGTGCGGTGGGAGGACGGCTGGCCCGTCGTCGGGCCGGTCGACGAGGAGATGCCGATGCCACCCGGGATCGCGGCACCGACGGCGCCCGCAATGCTGGACGTTCGCGACGACTTCGACGCCGACCGGCTCGATCCGTCCTGGATCTCCCCGCGCAGCCGTCCGGACGGGAGCTGGTCGCTCACCGACAGGCCCGGCTGGCTCACACTCACCGCCCTCGGTCCGACGCTGGACCGGCCGGGCGTCACCATCGTCGGGCGGCGCCAGCAGCACCACGACTGCCGGGCTGGCGTCCGGATGGAAACCAACGGCCGCGCCGGCCTGACCGTCCGGATCGACGAGGCCCACCACTACGACCTGGAGGTTTCCGACGGTATTGCGCGGGTGTGGGCCCGCATCGGACCCCTGCGCCAGAGCGTCGCCGAGCGCGCCGTACCGACCGGCCCGGTGGACTTGGCCGTCACCGCCCGGTCGACCAACACGCTCCCGCCCACGGTCACCTCCGCCGAGCAGTTCGCCCGACGGTCCGGGCCTCTCGGGATCCGGGCCGCAGGCCCAGACACGGTCATATTCACGGTCGACGCCGGCGACGGCCCAACCGTGCTCGCTGCCCTCGACGGCCGCTACCTATCGACCGAGGTCGCGGCGGGTTTCACCGGCCGGGTCATCGCCATGTACGTCACCGAGGGCATAGCCGCCTTCGACTGGTTCGACTACCGGGCGCAGCCAGACACCGGCCCGGGTCCGGCTACCACCGCCTGACGCCACGCCCGCTTGCCGGCCAATCCGGGGCTCGGCACCCGAGCGTCGCCCGTGCCGGTTGTCACCGAAGCGCGCGGGAGTGCCTCGTGGTCTGACGACAACCTGTCGCTCAACACGTTGATCACGTCGGCGGCCTGCGGCGTTGTCAGCCGCTCGGCACATTCAGCGATGTCGCAGAGCGGGCGCTCGGATGCGTCATTCGCGCACCACGGGGCCCTTGTCCGCGTGACCCGGGTCGCTACACATCTGGCCCTCCGCCGCGTGGTCCCCAATCATCGGGCGGCGGTGCAGGATGATCCCTTCCAGCACACTCACTCCAGCGACCACCGCGAACAGGGTCGCCAGGGCGGCCAGGGCCGGCGCTAGGTGTGCTAGTGGCAACAGGATCAGGCAGAGCACGCTCGCGCCGATCCGTCGTCGCGCGATTTGTCGGTGGATCCGCCAGTGGGTGTAGGCGAAGGTGCCGAGGAAGAGCGCAGCGCCGCCGAAGAGTACGGTCCCCTCGCTGGCCCGAGGCGGCTCGAGGGGCTCTGTCACTGCCTCGGACAGGCCGACGGCGACCGTGATGATCGCGAAACTGAACAGCAAGTGACCGTAGATCATGACGGAGCGGCGGATGTCTGCCTGCTGAGCGCTCCGGGCCACCGCTTCCCGGAAAGCCCGGACACCGTAAATGAAGTACACCCACCAGAGTGCGCAGACCAGCGAGTAGGAGAGGCATACGGCGACCAACCGGGCAAGGGTCAACGGCTCGTCCACGGCTACCATCCCGACCTGGATCACCGACTCGCCGAGCACCAGGATGATCAGCAGTCCGTAGCGGTGTGTGTAGTGCAGCGGCCGGACCCGGACCTTGTCGAGCGTCCGTCGGGTGAGCGTGGTGCTGAACAGATCGACGAGAATCGCGATCGACCAGAGCACTATTCGCGTCGTACCGTGCAGCAGGCCACCCGCGAGTTGAAGCGGACCAGCCACCAGACCCGACCCGTAAGGGCGAAAGACCGGGGACCGCCAGCCGCCTGGGGTGCGCAAGGCCAATGCCGCCAGCAGTACCCGCATCGTCAGGTAAACACCGACGAACAGCAGGCCCCGATCGTCAAAGGCGCCGGGGACCGTCAGGGCCAGTAGCAGACTGCCGAGCCCGAGGGCGAAGACTCCAGCGCGGTCCAGCGCGTTGCCGACGTCGCGTTGGTCGGTGTAGAGCGTGGTGCCAACCCAGGCCCAATAAACGGTTACGAACAGGAGCAGTACCCGACCGATGCCCGCCCAACTGTGATCCTCGTGCAGCATGTGGGAGAACTGGGTGAGCGCGAACACGAAGGCCAGGTCGAAGAAGAGTTCTTCCCAGATGACCCCCTTCTCGGGAGGCGTGGTCGGCACTCCACCAGCATATCGACGATCAATCCGGAGAGATCCTGCTTCACCGCAAGCGTCAGGCGTCAATCACGGGACTGATTCCCTTAGCTCCCGGGCCGGACCGGAGTCGTTGGCAGGTGGCGTTTGACGCCAACCTGGCCGCCAGTGACGAGAGGTCGCCCAAGCACCGACCCGCCGGGGTCGACTCCTCCTACTGCGATTGACGCGCGATCACAGCCCAGAGCCGGCCGGGAAGGAAGCCACGTGAGAAGTGCACGCCTCTGAGAGGGTGTTTGAGAACGGACGCAGACGCCGCAGGTCACGACCGCCGCAGGCCCTGCAGTCGCAGGCCAAGGTCGTCGTGGCTTGAGAAGTGGGCTGCGTCACATGGTGCGTCACTTGTTTGGCGTGCGATCAGCGACGACGACTCGTGGCTTCGCCGTCCACACCGGACCCACTCGTAGCCGCGCTGCCCGTAACCCCGGCCGCAGACCGGCTCGGCTTCGGCCTCGGCGGACTCAGCCGTCGCCTGCACACTCCTCCGCTCGACTTCGCCGTCTCGAAGGATCGCGGCGGCCGCCTCCCATCTGCGCAGATAGTCCATCATGGGCAAGTCGCACACCACCTCCACGGAGTGGACCCGTGACCCGATGCATGGCAGTTAGTCGTATCGACATAGATCGTCGCTTAACTGTTCCCGGCGAGCCGATGTTGACCCCTTGACGATGGGCTTCTGCCGCAGTCTAATTTGGTGTCCAATTAGGGGAGGCCGACTTGCGGGAGAGTTCCAGTTCGCCGTTCCGACGTCCATGCGTCGGCTCGCGCGGCTGCCGGGATCCCGAACAAAGCCAACGACATTCGCTGCCCGATAAAGGCGGCAGGACTGCGCCCCCGCTCACTGGAGATCCACCCTTCGGAAGGAATCGGAGATGAGTATGAGTTTCTTGAGTCGGCGCGATTTACTGCGTCGAGCGGGAGGCAGCTTTATTGCCGGCGCAGGCATCGCCTTGTTTCCGGCCGGGTTCGCCTCGGCATCGCCCAAGACCGGCCTGACATCAACCCCCGGCAGCACAGCCGGCGGACCGGCGTATCCGGGAGACCCCGGCTTTGTCGCCAGGACGCCGGGGGAACTGGGTGCCGCTAAAGCCAGTTGGGAAACGCCGGAGTATGGCTACTACACCGGCCACAATCCTGCCAACCCTGGCACAGCGATCGACTCCCCCTGGCAGCTCGTCGCGGTAAACGCGTCCACCGCCTACGCCCTTGGGTACCGCGGGCAGGACGTCGCGCTGGGCATGATGGATTCGGGCTACCGGCCTACCCACGAAGGATTCCAGACCGGGCTGATCGTTCCGGTGAGAGCGGAGGGGTTCTACGGAACGTCCGGCTTCGGGTACCGGAACTCAGTAACCCCGTCGAACCCGTTTACTGCGGGCCAGCGGTTCACTGTGGCCGGCGACCAGGCGCGAACGAGTGACTACAGTCACGGGTCCGGCATGCTTGGCGTCACCTCTGGCATTCGCGATGGCAAAGAGCAGCACGGCATCGCCTTTGGCTCGACGATGTATGTCGCCATGACCGGCGGTTCCGATACCCAGTCCCACGGCCCCTTCCACGATTACGTGTACTGGCGTACGGCCAATGAGGCCCTGGTTGACGCAGGCGCCCAGGTCATCAACAGCAGTTGGGGCTCTTATGTCCAGACTCTTGACAGGAGCCGCTTCGACGGCCTGGGTAACGACCTTGGGGTCAATGGCAACCTCGCCAACGCTTACCAACTGCGAGGCAAGGACAGCGCCAGCGCCACGGCGATGGCGATCATCATCCCCAACGAGCATCTGAAGGACCTGGAGTACCAGTACTTCCTCTTCAAGAAGAGCTATTCGGAAGACGGTATTCAATACAACCCGAACTACCCCGGACGCTCCTTCATGGATGCCATCTGGATCCGCTATCAAGGATAGCGGTACCGTCAACGTGAGGTCGGCCGGCAACAACGACTGGAGCAACCCGTACTTCCGCCCGGCGTACCCCTTCTTCAATCCCGCGGCGGAGGCGCAGTGGGTATGCGTCGGCGGGGTGCAGCCTCCCACTGCGGCCAACCCCGAATACACGAAACAATTCGGGTACAACGAGGCAGGGCTCGCCAAATGGTGGACCGTATCCACTCCGTCGAACAGTGTTCGGACCACGAACAGCGGTGGCGACACCAACTATTCGAACTCGAGCGGAACGTCTCCGGCGACGCCCGTTGCGACAGCAGTGATGGGGGTTCTGCTCTCCCGCTATCCGAACATGGACGCCAAGCAGGTCCGTGATCTGATGTTCACCACGGCGAACAACAAGATGTCCGACGGTGTGAGGTTCCTCGGCACGGGTCAGACCTCCCCCTCCGGTGCATCCATCGCCTGGACCGCTCCCGACGGGGTTCCGGACGCACGCTGGGGCTGGGGCATCCCCGATCTGGACAAGGGCATGTATGGCCCCGGCCAGTTCCTGGGCCCCATGACCTACAACATGGACAAGGCGCCCCTGGACGTCTGGTCGAACGATATCGGCCAGATCGCGATCAAGGAAAGGGAGCGGGAGGATCGGGAGTGGCTGGCGGCCTACAAGAGACAGGGCATCGCCGTCGCCGGTGAATTCAGCCCCAACGTACTGACCCCGGACGGCAAGCTCAGCGAAAACGCCTTCATGCTTCAGGGCATTCTGGCTGATCCTTACGTTCAAGCCATCACCAACGGCCAGCCGGAACTGTACGACAAGATCAGCTATGAGGACGCCACCAAGTGGCGTAAGGACTGGATGGACGCGCGCGCGGCCTTCATTCAGAACAACATCGACAACAACCGCTACACGGCGTCTCTGACCAAGCAGGGCTCCGGGATGCTGGTCATGTCGGGCCACGCGACCTACGAGGGCGGCACGACGGTGGAAGGCGGCAAGCTTTCGATCGCCGGCTCGCACGCAAGCTCGGTCGCCGTCAAGGGCGGCACGCTCGGCGGCAGCGGTCTCGTGGGAGGCAGCATCCGCGTCAACAGCGGCGTGTTGCAGCCCGGCCTGTCGGCCGCGGAAGCGGCGTCCGCATTGTCCGTCAGTCTCACCGACGTTCCGCAGGGCAACGTCCTGAAGGTCGGCGGCGACGTGACCATCAGCCGAGCGGGTCGCCTCGCCATCACCATTTCCGGCGACCGCGACTACACGAGCGTGCGGGCCACGGGTGCCCTGGTGCTGGACGGCGAACTCACCCTGGACGTCCGCGCGCCCATCACCCCGGGCACGGTACTGACGATCATGAGCGGGGCCTCGATCAAGGGCCACTTCCACTCCATGCCGGAACGGCGGGTCCTGAACGTGCGCGGCCACATGTTCCGGGTGTCCTACAAGGGCGGCGCCATGACGCTGACCGCCGAGCGGACGCTGCCGGGGGCACGGCCCGGCAACGCCTAGCCACACGTGGCCTGGTCAGCAAGGCTCAAGGTTCGCCTCAGCCTGGCTGACCAGGCCCTTGCCCGAGCAGAAATTACGACCCTGGTGGACGCCCCTCGCCGACATCCTCGCCTGGTTGATCCGACGCCGGCACCACGAACACGCCAAGTTCCGCCTCTACGCACGGCAAGCGGATGGGTTGCCACGTACTACATCGCCAAACCCGCCCAAGCCCCCGACGTCCCAGGACATCCTCGAGCGACTCCGCGCCGACCGCAGGCGACGCCCCACACCCGCATTGCCCCCAACGACGCGCAGGGATGACGAACCTGGTTACCGACCCCAATAAATGGGGGGGTTTCGGGGGCGGTTCAAAACCCCATAGGCAAACTTAAAGCCCCGACCAGCGTTTCCGCTGGCCAGGGCTTTTTGTCTGTCGGGACGGCCGGATTCGAACCGACGACCCCTTGACCCCCAGTAGTTGAGGGCCCCAGCGACGTGCTCAAGCACGTTCTCCCAGGTCGCGTGAAGTGTAAGCCAGCCGAGTAAAGGAGTCATCGCACCACTCCCCCGGACCGGATGCAACGGCTGCTGAATGCGGCCAACTGGCACACGGACGCTGTCCGGGACGACCTGCGTGGCTATCCGACGCAGGTCGTCGATGAGACCGGCTTGCTGAACAGAAGAACGTCTTACGCAAGAGCTACGGCCACGACGGCCACGACGCCAACCACTAGCGCGCGGATGGACCAGGTAATCCGGGTGAACTTCCGATGGGCCACCATGTTCGCGGCCCAGATTTGCCCGACGACCGCCCGTTCGAACGCGTTCTCGTCGGCTGCCGCCTCTACCCAGGCGTCGATGAAGGCTTCCCGGTCGTCGCCGTACCGACGAACGACGTGGTCGTAGTAGTGCAGCGACCATGCGGTGGTTACCTGCCGTCGCGGCGCCAGCGTGTAGAGCGCCAGCAACGCGCTAAGCATGACACTGACGCTGGCGACGAGCAGTGCGCCTTTGGCCCAAGAGCCGTGAGCCGACGGTAGTTGCCCGGCCAGGATCCCGGCGGCAGCCAGGACGGCGGCCGCCTTCACATCGGCGAAGCGAATCATCTCATTCGCCTGCTGCAGCGTGGCTCGTTCCGCCTCCCTCATGAGGCTTCCAGTCGTTCCGCCAGATCGGGCCGGTCATACGAGGAGAAGAGCTGCCCCAGCTGCCCGAGCAGATATCGTCGGTCGCCGTCCTCAAGCCGCCCAAGAAAGTCACCGATCAGCTTGGCAATCACCAGGAACCGGGACTCGCCGACGTCCCCGAACTTCTCAGCGATCTTCTCGAAGTTGATGGTGAGTAGCTCTTCTGGCTGGTCAGGGTGGTGGTAGAGCCAATAGCTGCGGGCGACGTCGGGACGAGAGTAGACGCTTTCCCGCAGGTACCGTATCCGCTCGAGCTCGGCCTGCTGCTTCAGCCGTTCGAGGGCGGCTTGCCGGTCGATCTCCAGGATGGCTTCCGCTGCGATACGGGCTTGTCGAGTAACCGTCAGCTTGACGCGGACGCCGTTGACCTTCCGGGTGTTGATCTCGATCTCCGCGTTGCCGGCCTGGGTGACGCTGTATTTGGCGGTCACCTGACCGGCCCACTCCGTGATCTTCTGCCGCACCGTCCAAAGGGCGGCCTGATCGTTTCTCTGCCATAAGACCTGAAAGGTCGCGTCGAACGCTACGTGGGGATGGCAGCTGGGCAGCTCGGCGGAGAAGGTAACCGGCTGTACGGGATCCTCGGGCCTCAGCCAGAGTCCCAACAGGCGGTCAAGCCAGTTCTCGCTCATGGGGCGACCAGTGGGTTCGCTCGGTGGAGCCGCTCGTTGAGCCGATCACGCGCTTCGCGGGCGGCCGGCGCCTCGGCGTCGCGGGCGAGTGGCTGCCAGTCGTACAGCAGGTTGGACATACGGGCGAAGCGGCTGCTGGCACCCTGGCCGATCCCGCCAGCGCGGACCATCAGATCGGAGATGAGGTCCTCGTACGCGGAATCCTCGACCGCCGCGTCCAACCAGCGGAAGAGCGCCTCACGAAATTCGCCCTGCGGCCCTTCGCCCGTGAACAGGAGCGTGAAGGCGTGTACCAGCCCGGCTTGCAGTTCCGGATCGCCAGCCAGCTCGGCGAGGAGGAACCCGGCCCGGTCCCGAGTTTCGGAAATCGCCGCCATGGCGCGCAGCCCTGCGTCGTGCCGCCGGTCCTGCGCGGCCGTCCAGTCGACGACCCGGCGCAACGTCGCCTGCCGGTGCAGCGGTCGGTCCCACAGCGACCGCACGGCATCCACGACCCCGTCGGTGACAGCACCGATCCCCCGTCCGGCCAGGTTATTCAGGCGGGTCAACACCGCCTGCGGATACGCGTCTGCCAACTCGCCGCCGCACACCGCGGCGACCGCGCAGAGCAGCGTCACGCTTCCCGACTGGACGGCCCATTGGTTAAGCCGACCGCGCATCGCCGCCCCGGCCTCAGGGCTCAACGCGACCGCCGTCATCAGGTCGACAACCAGCGGTCGCAGTGTCTGGTAACCCCACCACCGCTCGGTCAAGGTACGCACTTCGGGCGCGTCGGCCCCGGGCAGGGCCAGGGTCACGGCGAGCATGGCCGAGGCGACTTGTCCGGCGACGCGGACGTTCGGGGAACCGCCACGGCGCATCGGCAAGTCGGACGCCCAGCTCCAGAGGCGCGTGCGGAAGGCCTTGGACTGGTCGCCGTGCACGTAGCGCAGGATCGCGACCTCGTAGGACGGCAGGGTGAAGAAGACCCGGTGCTCGTCGTCGATCCGGGCACTCACGGTCTTGACGAGCTGGCGGATCCCCGGTGCGCCGATGCCGCCGCGCACGTTCGCCGGTTCCGACAGCTTCTCGGCGAGTTTCTCCATGGCGTGAAGGATGTTGGTGGCCTGTCCCCCCTGCAGGAAGGCAAGGGCAATGAGGAAAAGCCTGGTCCGCGCATCGACGTTGTCTTCGAACCAGGAAACCAGTTCTTCGTCCCAGTTCTGGTAGGCCTGGACCGACTTGCCGGCGATCTCGGCCAGCGGCTCCTGGGGATTCCCGGCCGCGGCCCTGATCCTGTGGGACAGCCTCGCGATCTGGGCCGGGGTAGCACCCTCTAGCATCGCCGGTAGCGGCGGAGTCCTGAGCAGTGCGTCCAAGTCCAAGCGGTCTCGCTGGTCGTCCAAGAGCTGGCTCAACAGTTTCTCGCGTTCAGGAGCGGTGACCGTGAGGACGGTGAAGCCCGGAACGTCCTCAGGCCTTTCGAGGCTCTTGCGGTCGACCAAGACGACGAGGTACGAGTCCCCCTTTTCTACCGCCTCTCGGTAGGCGATGAGAAGCTCACGCAACCGGCCGTTGCGGCTGCCGGGCGGCACCGTGAGCAGGTAGGCGGATGGGCCGTACGACGACCAAGGCACCTCGTCGACGGGCAGGAGCCGCTGCTGATCGTCGTCGGTCGGGATCTCCCGCCGAGGCGAGGGAACGCCGCCGAGCAGCCCGACCGCAGCGGTCCGCCGACCGGTGCCGGGCTCGGCCACCAGCAGGACGTGGCGCCGCTCCCGCAGGATTCCGGCGGCAGCTTCTCTGGGCAGTCCGCCCGGGCCGTAAAAGCGTTCTACGAAGGTCCCAATCGTCTCCTGAACGAAGGCGTCGGACAGCTCCCGGGCGGCCTTATAGCGTCCGAGCCAGTTGTGGACGTTCTGCACCATATCGCCCTCGACGCGCGAGGCCGCCTGACCCCTGTTCTCTTCGATGTAGGGGCCATCGTCGAGGTCGTCGGCGTAGGACTCGTCGATGTCCGGATCCATCAGCTCAATCGGGTCGGTAGTCATCACTCACCACCCCGGTGCTGCGTCATGCTCTCGACCGTGGTGGCGACCTGGCCGTCGTTCCGCTTCACCCTCGGCCCGGAGATTCGAGGCAGCCCCGGCTTCCCAGCCATCGGCCGAGACGGCGGCACGGAAGGCGGTTCGGCCGGCATCACACCGAGGAGGTTCCCGGAGACCTCCGGGATGTAGAGCCACGCCTGTCGGCTATACGCCTTACCGTCAACCGTCGCCGTGACCGGGAGGCAGCGGTCGGGTTCCATCCTGGCGTACCCAGCGGCTATGACGTCCTCGAAAACGCGGTCGGAAAAAATGCAGGCCACGAATGTCACGCGCGGACTGGCTGCGGCGAGCACAGCCCTCACCGGCGCGGAATCGAGCAGGCGGTGCGTGTCGTTGCGTGAGTCACCGTTGCCGGTCCAATGGGGATTTTCCGGGTCGGCCGGTAGCGGGCCGACGTGCAGGCTGACCCGCAGCTGAAGGCGATCACGTGCCTGTCGGTTGTGTTCCGCCAGGCGTTCCTGCAGCAGGCGCGGGAACGGGTCCACCAGGTAGGGCAGGACACGCGGCGGGAGCCCGACGGCGAAGCCGTCACCGGTAGGGCCGAGGAACGCCGGACGTTCCCACTCTGCCCCCAGCCCGGCGCCGGCCAGGGCGTCACCCACGAGGTCGAGCAGATTCTTGCTGATCGCCTCATGGGCGCTGCCTGGTTCGGCGGTAAAGCCCTTGGCGTCCACGGCCAGAATCGCCCGGTACGGTGGTAGGTCGATCGAACGTGCGAACGGGATGTGTTCCACGGGAGTCCTTCCTCGAGAACGGGACCCCCTCAGCGTCAGCCGGATACGCGCGGTTCTCTGCCCAGTTCTGGGCGGAAACCCTGTGACCGACAGCTCAGCGCCACCGGATCCACGATGGTGATCTCGCGTCGTCCGGTAGCGACGATGCCTGCCTCGCGCAGGGCGGTGAGCTCGGTAACGACCGCGTTGCGCGAGGTGCCGACCAGTTCCGCGAGTTCCGCCTGAGACAGCCGGATCAAGGGCTGCCCGTCGGCACGCCGGCTCTCGCGGTCGAGCTGGATCAGCGCCCGGGCCAGCCGCTCCCGCACGGGCAGCACCGCCAGCGCTACACGCTGCGCATCAGAGGTGCGCAGCCGGCCCACCGTGTAGGCGGCGAAGCCCGCCGCGAACGCGGGCCGGGTCAGGAAACGCCGGAACTGTGGGCCGGTCAGCAGCCGCGTGACCGTACTGGTGAGGGCGGTGACCGTGGCCGACCGGGGTTGCAGGTCGACGGCGGCCAGGTCGCCGACGACATCGCCAGCGGCCCGCAGCGTCAGGATCGCGCGGCTACCGTCGCTCTCCGACCGCACAATTTTGACGCAGCCGGCAAGGACCACGTGCACGTGCTGGGTGGTATCACCCTGACGCAGAAGCACGTCGCGGGGCTCGAAGCGCACGGGGATCCCGGTGCCCTGCACTCGATGCCACTCGTCTTGCGGGAGATGAGCGACGAGTCCGGATGCACCGTAGTCACGCATGCACAGAATGTATCGCCGACGATCGCGAAGGGTGGCGACGGATCAACAGCGTTGCCGGGCTTGGCTCGGTCCCGCACCGCCACCCTTCGCCGCTTCGCCTCACTGAGCAGGGTCTTGGTGAAGACCGCATCCAACGGCCGATAGCCCCTGTCTGCGGCTAATGGCCGAGTGCTCCAGCGGGCTCGTCGTGCCTGGTCTGGGCCAGGAACCCTCCCGTCACCGCGATGCCGATGGTGGTAGCGGTCTCGGCAAAACCCCGAAGAACTTGCACAACACGAGCCATGCGTCCCCGCCTCCTCCCGGTGCACTTCCCTGACCTTTGAGACCTGAACTCATCCGGTTGTCCCAGGAGTGACTGCGTAAGAGTTCCACACATCGCCACACACATCGCGGTCAAGCCGACTCGAACGGACACGCCCGACCCAGGCCACGCACGACGTACCGACTCCATCTTAGCCAAGCCATCCGTCCGGTGCCGCCTACGGCGCGCGGCGCACTGCTACGGGCAGGTAGTTCGACACTCCTGGCCGCCGGTGGCTCGCGTTTCGAGTGATACCACCCCCGTCAGTCGCCGATTCAGGCCGGTATCTCCACTGCGCGGGGCCAAGCCACCGGCGATGGCGCTCGGGCGTCGGCAGGGAGATGGGGCACGAGGGCGAGCTGGAGGTGGCGCAGTTTCGCGTGCACCGCCTTCCAGGTCCCTTGCGCGAGCCGTTCCACAGGGCAGCGGCAAGTGTTGTGGGTTTCGTTCGGGGTGACACGGGCGCGTACGCAGGCGAAGGCGTCGTTGCCGACGTCCGCGCGCAGCAGGTGCCACCGACCGGCTTGCTACGGGTGTCGCGGCGAAGACCTCGGGAGTCTGGGGCAGGTACAGGCGGTTGCCGTGATGACGCAGGAGATAGAGCCCGTCGACTGGGTCGATCTCGTCGCGGGCCGGCTGGTGGGTGGCCAGCCAGGCGAACGCGTCGCCGGCGGAGCCCGGACCCCACAGGTATTGCGTCGGAACACGGGTGGTGACGTATCGGGAGTCGAAGCGCTCGGCCTCGTAGCCGTCGGGCACCCCGCGGTACAGGAAGTCATACCGGGCCCGGGCGACCGAGGGTCCCCGGCTGGAGTCGATCAATAAGACCTCCGATCTCCTCAACGGTCAACTGGCGAGGTTGGTTGGATGGCGGAATGGACTACCGGAAGCTCTTCGCGGACGTGCATCGACGGCCGGGGATGTTCACGCTGGACGGCTCGTTCCACGACTTCACGGTCTTTCTCCGGGGCTGCGAGGCCGGCAACGACTGGCAGCTGCTTGCAGGCTTCAGGGAGTGGCTGGTGACACGCTGCGGGCGCGGAGACAACCTGATCTGGGAGGCGCTGGTGCTGCACCAGGCGTTCCCGGATGGGCCACCGCAACGCGAGCAGCTTGAGACGGAGATCGAGCTCAATCAGTTAGCTGTCGGAGCGCTGTTTCGGCTGCTTGACGAGTTTCTGCAGCGACGGACAGAGCATGGTGGCCTGGCTGACATCTTCGACGAGTACGTGACCTGGCGAAGGGAACAGAGCTGGTCGTGATCCATGCGGCGGCGTCTAGCCTCGCCTCGAATGCCTTGGCAGGGTCGTATCGCTGGCCGGTCGCCAGGCAGTGATGCAGACAACCGAGGAGCTGGTTGAACAGGTTGCGTAACGCGGCGGGGTGCCGGTCCCCGTGGTCGCGTTGGCGATGGAGATGCTGCGACCAGAGGCCCGGGTGACCGGAGCTGCGCCGGCATAGGCCTTCAACGCACGGGCATCAGCGAACCGGGCGAGTTCGTCGCCGATCTCGGCCAGCACGCGGGCGCCGTCACGTCGACCAGGCCGGGAAAGCTGGTCACGATCGCGTGGTCGGGGTGCTGGCGGAACGCTTCGCTGGCGGCCTCGGCAAGCTGGTCTGAACTGGCGCGCTCGACGTTCAGCGTTGCCAGCAGTGCCAGAGTCTGGGTGCCCATGGCTTCCTCCACGACGGCCAGGTGGCGCAGTTGCGGACGGCGCAGCGACTGCTGCAGCTCGGCGGCCAGGTCCTCCACGCCGCGTTGGCTGCCGCCGCGGCGCAGCGCGGCATCCCGCGGACCTCGGCGGGCCGTTCGGGATTCATTAGGTAACGGGGGGGCGCGCCATTCGGATGCCGGCTTGCGACTCCGCGTGCCGAACCAGGCTCAGCGCAACGCGATGTGGGCGTCCGTGAGGAAGCGGTCGCGGTCGTCACCGTGAGCGATTGCTGCGTTGTAAACGGTGTCAATCGCAGCGGCCAACGGATCGTCATTCGCCAGGGCTATCAGTGCGGGGAATGCGGCGGCCTGCTGGAGCGCCTCGGCGACACGGTGTTCGCCGAATGCTCTCGAACCCAAGTCCAGCGTGACGGTGGTGTGGGGCACCTCGGGATCGGACAGGAGCCGGTTGAACGCGGCGGCGCCGCCCTGTTCGGTGAAGGACCGGGGCAGCGGACGGCTAGCGTCGGCGGTGGCGAGCGCGTCGGCGATCCATCCGATCTGCTCCAGCCCGGCCACCCGCATCGCGCGGCGGGCCGCCCAGCAGGCTGCCTCCCGCTGGCGGGCGGCGGGCAGCGCGTCGATGCGGTCGAGCAGCCGCCGGTCGATACGGGCCAGGGACCGCGCCTGGCCGAGGAGCCCGCGGACACGATCCGACGGTGGAGCACCTCCCCACCGCTCGGCGTCGCGCTCGGCCCGCAGGCGGCGGTACTTCTCGGCCAACGCGGTCGCCTCGGCCGCCTGCCCACGCAACGTCTCCACCCACGAATACGACCCGGCGGCGTCGAGCAGATGGTCCCAAATCAGGCCGAGGGCGAAGGCGTGCCGACCCAGCACCCCCTCGTGCCGCAGCGTGAAGCCGTCGGGGCCGGACATCAGCCGGACGGTACTCGACTCGCTGTCCGACAGCGTGGCCAGCGGATCAGGGAAGATCGGCTCGTCGGCGGCGGCCCACGACCACCTGAGAGTCTCGCCGTCGACCCGCTCCAGCCGGACCTCAAGGTCACCGGCGGGAAGCACTCCCACAGGCACCTCGACCGGCGCGGGCCGGTGGCGGACCACCGCCACCCGGGACAGGCCCGCGTCGTCCTCGTACGGGTCAGTTGGCATCGGCGGCAGGGTCGCCGGACGACCAGACGGACGCGCAACCAGTGACAGCATCCCCCACTCGGCGGCCTTCGCCGGCTTCTGCTCCCAGCCGCGGCCCCCCGGGTCGGCCAGCACTGTGCGCCATGGCGTCTCCTCAGACACCGCCCAGACGTGCAGCTCGTGCTGCTCGGGCGGAGCGTCGTCGGTGCGTACGGTCTCGTGCAGACGGTCGCGCGCGTGCACCCGCACCCGGATCAACCCGCGCGGGACAGCGACGTCGGTGAGGGCTTCCGCAGTGCCGCCCATCAGGCCGACGACCGACAGCCGGCCGCTGGGACTGAAGAGGGTCGCCTCACTGATCGCGTCCCAGCCGACGTCGACACCCGTGGGAGGCCCGGGCAGGACACGGACACGCGCCTCGATCCAACCGGTGTGTATGCCGCAGAAGCCGGTGAACTGATACGGCCCGACGACGTGCAGCAGGCCGTCGCCGAGGGTGTAGATCCCCATGCCGGACGCGCCCGGCACGGCGGACACCTCGTACTGACAGTGGCTGACGAACAACCTCGCCCAACTGGTCACGGATGGCGGACTTCGATCATCTGCGTCATTCAAGTCGGCCACTCCCAAATCCTACGGCCGGCCTCATCGAACCCTGGCAGCACGAAATCGCGTTCGTGTTCTGAACCGAGGTGAGGTTTTACTGTCCCTCCACGCAGTCTGCCCAGGGTAGCGGCTCAGGAAGGCCGCAACGCGGCGCGCACAAGGAAGTGATCGGCCGGTACAACGCTGGCAGCGGACGCTGGCGAGGTAGCGATGCATCACCGTGCGTCACTGACAGCCACTACGCCAGTTCACCCGGAGTGGCAGATGAGCGCGCGTCGGAGTCTCGGGCGCCTCACCGGACGGTGTCTCGCGGTCGCAGTTCGCCGCCGCTACCCTGGCGTGCCGTGGGCATGTTTGTTGATTACTTTGCGGCGTCGAGCGTGGAGCTGGACCGTCTCGATCTCTCGGCCGGGCCGGCGGGCATCGGCTCGCCGTATGTCGACTGCAAAGGGTGGATCGATGAGCTCGCCGGTCGGGTCGCTGAGCTAACTGGTCGGGACGCCAGCGAGTTCGGTGACGATGTCGTTGTCTCCGTCGAAGCGGAAGGGCCGGGGCTGACGCGGGTGCGGCCGGAGGTCGCCCAGGCGTTGGCTGGCGTGACCGACGAGCGGTTGGCCGAGTACGCCAGGGATGAACTTCTGGACGAGCATGAAGCCGATCGGTATGTTCAGCTGCGGGATCTAGCGCGGTCGGCAGGGGCCGACGGTCGTGGCCTTTACTGCTGGACGTCGGTGTAGTTGACGAGCATCCAGAAGATCTGGTCGCGAACGTCCGGTGGCAGCCGGCGGCTGACCCAGTTTCGCGACACCAGGGCGTTCCCGTCGTTGTACTTGATCGCCCAGTCGGCCCCGAATCGGAGGGACCACGCCGCCTTGGTCTTGGTCTCGCCGTCCGGCCAGTCAGCCATGGCGGCCAGCGCGGCCTCCACGCGCTGGTCAACCCGGTCCAGGACTGCGTAGTCGGGCAGGCCCGGAAATCTCTGGGCGTCAAGATCGATGTGCCGAAACGCGACACCGAGCAGTTCCGCGCCAGTGAAGTCGTTACCGCTGAAGGCGTTGCGGTCTCGACCGAGCGCCGCGTTGCGCTCAGTGGGTGTACCCCAGAAGGTGACGTCTTGGATCTTGCCGCGGAAGACGCATCCGACGAACTGTGCATTGTGTGTAGAGGTCAAGTCGCGCAGGCGTGCGCCGTCGAATACGCAGCGCTCGAATCGGACGTTGCCGAAGTAGGCCTCCGGAGGGATGCGGGTGCGAGCGAAGACGCACTCCCGGAACACCGTCTCCGGCCAGCTCAATTCGTCCCACCGCTCGCCGCCATAGCCGGTAGCGCCGAACAAGACGTGGTCGAACGCGGTCCGGGAGAAGTCGCAGCGTTCGAATACCGAGTCATGCGCCAGGAAGCTGGAAAGCCTCAGCCCTGAGAAGTCGACACCAACCATCCGCGCCTGAGCGAAGCTGACATCGAGGTTGCCATCCGCTACCCCGAACCGCCCGCCGTTCAGCTCGCCCTGGGCCAGCCAGTAGCGGCGCAGACCCATCTGCGCCGCCTCGATTTCAAACGCTCCGCTCACGCCACGCCGCCTCGCAACCACCTGGGGGGTCGAGAACATACCGCGATGACGGCAGTCTGCGTCTACGGGGCTCCATGAACACAAGCAACTCGACAGATCCGAACGCCGAGCCGCGCGGCGCTGATTGGCCACCCGTTACCCAACGTCACCAATCGAATGTCGACCGATCCTACAGGCCTCACGAACTGCCGATCGGCGGCAGGTCGGCTAATCCGATGCAGCCCTGCACGACAAGACGTACCGGGAATCTGCACCGGAGTCAGTGCGCCGAACGCAGCCCTGACTCGGCTCAGGCCCGCCGATCGACGACGAGGACAACGCGGTCGGCCAGTCGGTACTCGGGTCGGCCGACCGTGTTGCCCGCGTCTACACCCCTTCCCCGATGCCCAGTTGCACCTGGATCTCCTGGGCGCGTTCGGCTACTGCGCTGGCGCCGTAGTGCCGGGGCATGTCCTCCGAGGTCCAGCCCAACAACAGCATCAGGTCACCGGTGTTTCCGCCGGCCCGTTTCCACTCGTGGGCGAAGTTGTGCCGCCAGCGGTGGGCGTGCACGTTCGCGACGCCCGCGGCGAGGCCAGGCCGCTTCAGGCGAATCTTGATGCCGTTGGCCGCCAACCTCCGGCCGCTGCGGTCGGCGAGCCACAGATCCGGCAGTTCCGATCCCTTGTGCTTGCCTCGCGCGCGGAGGTAGCGGCTGATGGCCCGGGCCGTCTTCGGCCCGAATCGCACCCGGCGGTCCTTGGCGCCCTTGCCGTGGTAGTGCACCGACTCCGTGTTGAGGTCGACGTCGTCGAGCAACAGGTTGCCGACCTCCGACAGCCGCGCTCCGGTGTTGTAGTACAGGCGAATAATCGCCTCGTCGCGCAGGTGCGGAAAGGTCTTGCCCTTACAGGCGTCGAGGAGCTTCTTCGTATCCTCGTCCCGGATGATCGGGATCAGCTTCTGTGGCGTCTTGGGCTGTCGGACCCGATCCATCGGAGAGCGGTTGATGTCCTCCTCAGCCAGCAACCACTTGAAGAACTGCTGCAGACCTTTGTGCTTGTTCAGCGCAGTCGACGCGGACCGGGTCTCGATCATCCACGCCTGGAACGCCTCGGCGTGCCCACGGGTCACCTCGGTGGGGTCCTCCGCGGCGTCGGCGGCATCAGGTTCCGGCGAATGCTCGGCCAGATATCGGGCCAACTGCGCGGCGGCGAGCAGGTAGTTGTACCGGGTCGTCTCCGGGTAGTTGCCCGCCCGCAGCGTCCGGTCCCAGTCCCGGAGGTATCCCGCCCAGGTCGAGGACAGGTCGGCGGTGAGCTTGGTGAGGTCCAGTAGAGCCATGTCGGTCACCCGTCGAGTCAAGGGGTCGATAAGCGGCGTGCTCGACCTCGACGAACCACCGTGAACACGAAAAAGAGGGCTTCCACAGGCTCTGACCTGTGGAAACCCTCTCGCTGTCGGGACGGCCGGATTCGAACCGACGACCCCTTGACCCCCAGTCAAGTGCGCTACCAAGCTGCGCCACGTCCCGCCCCCGCGTGGTTTCCCCCGCGGCAGCCGGTACAGCTTAGCGCAGCAGCTCCGAGTCGTCCGCACAGGCCCCACCGGCGTCGCGACCTAGCCGAACCACCGCACGGCGAACCACCGCACAACCCCTAGAGCGTCCTAGGAGGGTGGGGTTGGATAGACAAATGCCGGATGGGCAGGATCGCCCATCCGGCATTTTGGAGAGCTACAACTGCGTCAGCCGTGCGCCTTGCCTCGGCCTC
>NZ_JBEZEH010000042.1:0-37437 GCF_040648775.1 Micromonospora sp. NPDC049089 | reverse complement strand
TCCCCTCGTAGGGGTGTCGCCCCCCCCCCCGGGGCCTCCTCTCCGCTCATCGGGCCGGTCGCCGGCCGCGCCGATCGCCTTTGTCAGCCTAGAATCCACCCCCGGTTCTGAAAGACGAAAGGCACCCCGTGAAGATCGTCGCAGCAGACATCATCGTGACCAGCCCCGACCGGAACTTCGTCACCCTCAAGATCACCACTGATGAGGGCATCACCGGTCTGGGCGACGCCACGCTCAACGGCCGCGAGCTCTCCGTCGCCTCGTACCTGCGCGACCACGTCGCCCCTCTGCTGATGGGACGGGACCCGCACCGGATCGAGGACAGCTGGCAGTTCCTGTACCGCTCGGCGTACTGGCGGCGGGGCCCGGTCACCATGGCGGCCATCGCCGCGGTGGATGTCGCGCTGTGGGACATCAAGGCCAAGGCGGCCGGCATGCCGCTGTACCAACTGCTCGGCGGTGCGTCCCGCACCGGCATCATGGCGTACGGGCACGCGTCGGGGCGGGACATCCCCGAGCTGTTCGACTCGATCCGCCGCCACCTCGACGAGGGCTTCCGGTCGATCCGGGTGCAGACCGCGGTGCCGGGGATCAACGCCGTCTACGGCGTGGCCGCGCAACCCAGCGCCACTGGCCAGCGCTACGACTACGAGCCCGCGCAGCGCACCCCGCTGCCCGCCGAGGAGGACTGGGACACCCGCGCGTACCTGCGCCACCTACCGTCGGTCTTCGAGGCGGTGCGTGGCGAGTTCGGCCCGGAGTTGCCGCTGCTGCACGACGGTCACCACCGGATGACGCCGATCCAGGCCGCCAAGCTCGGCAAGGCCCTCGAACCGTACGACCTGTTCTGGCTGGAGGACTGCACCCCGGCCGAGAACCAGGAGGCGCTGCGGCTGGTCCGCCAGCACACCACCACCCCGCTGGCCATCGGTGAGGTCTTCAACACCGTCTGGGACTACCAGACCCTGATCCGGGAGCAGCTGATCGACTACGTCCGGTCCGCTGTCACCCACACCGGCGGCATCACCGCGATGCGCAAGCTGCTCGACTTCGCCGCCCAGTACCAGATCAAGTCGGGCATCCACGGCCCGACCGACATCTCCCCGGTGGGGATGGCCGCGGCCCTGCACCTGGACCTGGCCATCCACAACTTCGGGATCCAGGAGTACATGAAGCACACCCCCCTGGCCAACGAGGTGTTCCGGCAGTCGTTCACCTTCACCGACGGCTACCTGCATCCGGGCGACCAGCCGGGGCTCGGGGTGGAGCTCGACGAGGAGGCGGCGGCCCGGTTCCCGTACGAGCCGGCGTACCTGCCGTTCAACCGGCTCAAGGACGGCACGGTCCACGACTGGTGAGCCGGGTGGCCGGCAGGCACTCCGGCGGCTGCGGCTGGCCGAGGGCATGTTAGGTTAGCCTGCCCTCACTTACTGGAGTCTGCCGCCATGCCCCCATCGATCCGAGCATGACAGTCGCCGAGGTCAGTGGGAGCGTGGTGCTCCGCCGCGCCCTGCGCCGACAGCGCCGTCGGGTGGTGCTCGGCATCATGCTGCTCTGCGCCCACCAGGCCACCGAGGCCCTCGTACCGGTCGCCATCGGCGTGATCATCGACCGGGCGGTGGCCACCGGAGACGTCGCCGCGCTGCTGCTCTCCCTCGCCGGCCTCGCCGCCCTGTTCACCGCCCTCGCCTTCGCCTACCGCACCGGCGCCCGGCTGGCCTACGCCGCCGTCGAACACGAGGCGCACGCGACCCGCGTCGAGATCGTCCGGAGCGCCCTCGACCCGCGCGGACACCGCTCGGGTCTACGCGATGGCGAGCTGCTGTCCGTCACGGCATCCGACGCTGAGCTGTCCGCGCTGGTCGTACGCGTCGCCGGGCTCACCGCCGCGGCGCTCACCGCGATCGTGGTCGCGGCCGTCGCGCTGCTCGTCGTCGACGTCCCCCTCGGGCTCGGGGTGCTCGTCGGCGTACCGCTGCTGGTCGTCGCCCTCCAGCGGATGGCGCCGTTGCTCACCCGGCGCAGCACGTCGCAGCAGGAGGCCCTCGCGGCCACGACGGCACTCGCCGTCGACCTCGTCAGCGGGCTGCGCGTGCTGCGCGGCATCGGCGCGCAGGACCACGCCGCCCGACGGTACGCGGGCTCCAGCCGGCACGCCCTCGACGTGACCCTGCGCGCCGCCACCACCAAGGGTCTGCACCTCGGCCTCACCACCATGGTCAACGGACTCTTCCTCGCGACGGTCGCCGGTGTCGCGGGCTGGCTCGCGCTCCAGGGTCGGCTCACCATCGGCGAACTCGTCGCCGTCGTCGGGCTGGCCCAGTTCATCGCCGAGCCGGTGCAGACGCTCGGGTACTGCGTACAACTGTTCGCCATGGCCCGGGCCTCGGCGGCGCGGGTCGCCCGGGTCCTCGGCGCGGCGCCGGTCCTCGCGCCGGGTGACGCCGGGCCGCCCACCCCGAGCCAGTCGCGGCTCGCCCTCGACGAGGTTTCGCACGCCGGCCTCGACGCCGTCAGCCTGCACGTCCGCGCCGGCGAGATCGTGGGCGTGCTCGCCTACGACCCGAGCGAGGCCGAAGCGCTTGTCGCGCTGCTGGCCGGCCGGGTGCACCACGCGGACCACCAGGGGACGCTGTACGTCGACGGCGTACCCGTCGAGGACCTGCACATCGACGCCGCCCGCGCCGTGGTCCTGGTGGAGCCCCACGACGTGGCGCTGTTCGAGGGCACCCTGCGCGCCAACCTCAGCGCCGATGCCCAGGTCGACGACACGGTCCTGCGGGCCGCCGTGCGGGCCGCCGCCGCCGAGGACGTGCTCACCGCACACCCGGACGGCTTCGACCGCCGGCTCACCGAGCGGGGAGCGAACCTGTCCGGCGGTCAGCGGCAGCGGATCGGGCTCGCCCGTGCGCTCGTCGCCGACCCACCGGTACTGGTGCTGCACAACCCCACCACTGCCGTCGACGCGGTGACCGAGGCACTGCTCGCCGAAGGGCTGGCCTCGGTTCGCGCGGCGGACACCCGCGCCACGGTGCTGATCACCACCAGCCCGGCCCTGCTGCACGTCACGCACCGGGTCGTCGTGATCGACAAGGGTCGGGTCGTCGCCGAGGGGCCGCACGAGCGGTTGCTCGCCAGCGACACCCGCTACCGCGAGGAGGTCCTGCGATGACCGACCCGTCGACCGCGAGCGGCGTCGAGGCACGGCAGTTGCTGCCGACGGCTACCGGCCGGCAGACCTGGGCCGCCCTCCGGACCGAGCTCGCCCGCCTGCCGGCACTCAGCGCCGTCGCCGGCACGTTGCTGGTCGCCGCGTCCGCGACCGGGCTCGTCGCGCCGTGGGTGCTCGGTCGTCTCGTCGACGACGTCATCGCCGGCACCGACACACCGCAGGTAGTGGCCTGGGCGGGCGTGATCGCGGGTGCGGCGGTGCTCGCGGGGCTCCTCACCGCGGCCGGAGCCGCAGTCGCCGCACGCCTCGGCGAGACAGTGCTGGCCCGGCTCCGGGAGCGGGTCCTCGACCGTGCGCTGCACCTGCCGTCGGCCACCCTGGAACGAGCCGGGACCGGCGACCTGGTGGCGCGGGCCGGCGACGACGTGGCAGTGGTGACGAACGTGATCGCCACCAGCGGCCCCGCCTTCCTCGGCGCGACGCTGTCCGTCGTGTTGACCGCGCTGGGGCTCTTCGCCCTCGACTGGCGGCTCGGCATCGCCGGGCTGGCCGCCGCACCGGCGTACGCGCTGGCGCTGCGCTGGTACCTCAAACGGTCGGTGCCGTACTACGCCCGCGAGCGGGTGGCGACGGGCGAGCGGACGCAGGCGACGGCCGAGGCGCTGCGCGGCTCGGCGACGGTACGCGCCTACCGGATGGAGGACGCGCACGTCGCCCGGATCGCGGCTCGCTCGGGCGTCGCCCGCGACCTGTCGCTGGAGATCTTCGGCCTGTTCACCCGGTTCGGGCTGCGCATCAACAGGTCCGAGTTCGTGGGGCTGGCCGCCGTGCTGCTCGCCGGCTTCCTGCTGGTCCGCGAGGACCTGTCCACCGTCGGCGCGGCGACCGCCGCCGCCCTCTACTTCCACCGCCTGTTCAACCCCATCGGCCTGCTGCTGTTCGAGTCGGACTCGGTGCTCCAGGCCGGCGCGAGCCTCGCCCGGCTCGTCGGGGTGACCACACTGCCGGACACCGCGTCGCCCGTCAGTCTCCGTCCGGCCCGTCCGGAGCGGCCCGAGCCTGCGGCGCTGGAGGTGACCGTCGCGCAGCACCGCTACGACGACGGACCTGTCGTGCTGCGGGACATCGCCCTGCGTCTCGCGCCCGGGGAGCGCGTGGCGCTGGTGGGCGCGAGCGGCGCGGGCAAGAGCACCCTCGCCGGCATCATCGCCGGCATCGTCGAGCCCAGCCAGGGTTCGGTGCGCCTACGCGGCGTGCCGTTGGCTGACCTCGGCGAACACCAGCTCCGGCGCGAGATCGCCCTGATCAGCCAGGAGGTGCACGTGTTCGCCGGACCGCTCGCCGAGGACCTGCGCCTGGCCGACCCGGACGCCACCGACGCCGAGCTGACCCGCGCCCTCGACCTCGTCGGCGCCACCGGGTGGCTGCGTACCCTGCCGGACGGGCTGGCGACCGCGGTGGGGGAGGGCGGTCGGCAGCTCACCGCGGCGCAGGCCCAGCACCTCGCGCTGGCCCGCCTGGTTCTCGCCGACCCCGCCGTCGCGGTCCTCGACGAGGCCACCGCGGAGGCGGGCAGCGCGGGCGCGCGTGACCTCGACCGGGCCGCCGTGGCGGCCACCGAGGGCCGTACCACGTTGGTCGTCGCCCACCGGCTCAGCCAGGCGGCCACCGCGGACCGCATCGTCGTCCTGGACCAGGGTCGCGTCGCCGAGCACGGTACGCACGCCGAGCTGCTCGCGGCCGGTGGCGGCTACAGCAACCTGTGGCGATCCTGGCGTACGCCCGGCCCGGTGCCGCCGCCCGCCCGGGAGAACACCGAGCGGATCCAGGACCAGAGTCACCCGAATGTGGGAGCCCCGGGAACTTTTCCGGACCGGCCGGCGACAACCAGATTGCGCGGCTGACCGGCGGCGTCCCGACGACGGCCTCTCGGCCGAAAAGGAGCGCCCGTGGCACACAGGACGGTGGTCTGTGCGGACCGGCGGCGTTGACGACGCCCAGGTCACCCGGTGGGCGCAGGAGGCGGGCCAGGGCGACCGGCAGGCCGCGACGGCGTTCATCCGGGCCCTCCAGGACCAGGTCTGGCGATTCCTGTCGCATCTCGCCGGGCCGGGCGAGGCGGACGACCTGACCCAGGAGACGTTTCTGCGGGCATTCCGCAACCTCCCCGGCTTCGCCGGCCGCTCGTCGGCCCGCACGTGGGTGTTCACGATCGCCCGACGGGTCGCCGTCGACCACGTGCGCACGGCGGTGGCCCGGCCCAGGCTGGCGTCCGTGCCGGACTGGCAGGCGGCGGCCGAGGCCGCCGGGGCGATCACCGCCGGGGCCGACGAGAGCGTCACAGTGCACCAGCTGATCGCCGGCCTGACCCGCGAGCGCCGCGAGGCGTTCGTCGCCACCCAGGTGCTCGGCCTGTCGTACGCCGAGGCGGCGGAGATCTGCCAGTGCCCGGTCGGCACGATCCGGTCCCGGGTGGCCCGGGCCCGCGAGGATCTCGCCGCGGCCTGGCAGCTCGACAGCGGCCCGAGCCACGAGCGCCGAATCGGCTGAGGGCGGATTCCACAGGCACCGCGCGGTGTCGCCCTCCGCCTGCCTGCTGCGGCGACAGGACCGACCCGCATGATCAACGGGATGGACGAGGCGGACGGCGGTTCCTAAGATCACGCCGGTGAACACCGAACCTCTCAACGTCGCCGGCGTAGCTGGCCCGATCGTCATCGCCACCAAGGCGCTCTTCGGCCACCCTGCCGTCACCGTCGGCGGAGTGCCGGCCCCCAGGACGGGCAGGCGTTACGCGTTGCCAACAGTGGACGGTGGTGTCGTCCAGGCAACGGTACGCACCGTTCTCGCCGACCCTTACCCAACTGTGGAGATCAACGGTGTGCAGCACCGGACCGGGCCCTCCATGCCGATCTTCCTGCGCATCCTGGTGCTGCTGCCGATCCTGCTGTTCACCGTCGGCGGCATCCTGGGCGCGCTGGTCGGGGCGTTGGGCGTCTGGGGAAACCTGACAGTTGCCCATACCCGGATGACACCCGCCGTCAAGGCGCTCGCCATGGTCGGCGTCGGCATCGGCGCGGTCATCGTCTGGCTCGCCATCGCCGTCGCACTGAACGTGGCGCTCAGCTAGACCGCCACGCACCTCACCCCCTTCCACACGTCAGCACCACCGGTCGACGACCGGTGGTGCTGACGTGGTGCGGGCGTTCCGACCGCTCTACCCCAGGCGGGCCTCGATGGCCTCGATGATGCGCGGACGCAGCTCGGCGGCGCGGATCACGGCGTCCACCGAGCCGACCTCGACGGCGCGGTGGATGTTGTGCACCCGGTCGAACTCCGCGGCCACCTCGCTCAGTTTCTCCGCGCGCACCGAAGACCGCAGCTCGTCGAGCTCCGCGGTCAGCGCGGCGCGCTCGGTGCCGCTGGCGGCCGCGACGCTGGCCTCCAGGTCCCGCACGCGCGGGTCGGCCGCCGTACGGGCGTTGACGTCGGCGGAGAACACCACAGCGGCAGCGGGTGCGCCACCGAGCACCGAGGCGAAAGAGCCCTCCAGCGCCAGCACCGTCATGTTCGGGTTCAGCGCCTTCGAGAACACCACGAACGCACCGCCGTGGTAACGCGAGATCACGCAGAAGACGATGGGCCCCCGGAAGTTCACGATCGCCCGGCCGATCTCGGCGCCGTACTCCAGTTGCAGCTTGCGCATCGACTCCGGTGAGCCGTCGAAGCCGGACAGGTTCGCCAGCACGACGAGCGGCCGGTTGCCGCTGGCCGCGTTGATCGCCCGCGCGGCCTTCTTCGACGAGCGGGGGAACAGCGTGCCCGCCGTGTAGGTGTCCGGGCCGTCGGTGGGCGGGAAGCCGTGTCGAGGCACCGACCGGGACTCGATGCCGAGCAGGCAGACCGGGATGCCACCGAGGTGGACGTCCTGCACGACGGCGGTGTCCGCGTCTGCCATGCCGGCCCAGCGCTCCAGCACCGGGTGGTCCTGGTCGGAGAGGGCCCGCATCACCGTACGGATGTCGAACGGCTTCTTGCGGTCCGGGTTGGACTCGACGGAGAAGATCTCCCCGACGGTGGCGAAGGCGCTGCCCGCCACGTCGTGCGGGAAGCCGGAGATGTCGCGGTCGACCGGGTCGGTGGTGACCGCCCGCCGGGGCGCGTCCTCGCCGGGCGCGACGTAGGAGTGGTCGTAGTGCGCCATCACCACGTCCCGTGCGGCCGTCAGGTTCGGCGCCCAGTACTGCGCCTGCCCGTTCGGCCCCATCACCCGGTCGTAGCCGCCGATGCCGAAGTTGTCCTCAGCCGACACACCACCGGAGAAGTCGAGCGACTGCTTGCCGGTGAGCACCATCGCCGAGTCGGGCGTCATCACCAGGATGCCCTTGGTGTGCATGAGCATCGTCGCCTCGGCGTTCCAGTACGGCTGCGCGCCGACGTTGATGCCCGCGACCACGATGTTGATCTCACCGCCGGCCTGGGTGAACTCGACGATCCGCTTGAGCGCCGCGGCAACCCAGTCCATGTTCTCCGTACCGGAGGTCATCGAGATCCGGGCACCGGCGGACAGCGCCCACCACTCCAGCGGCACCTGCATCCGCTCGGCCAGGTCCAGTGCGGCGATCACGCGCCGGCACTCCGGCTCCGACAGGGCGCCCAGCGACTTCGTCGGGTCGCCGAGCAGCACCACCCGGGTGACACCCTGGGGGTAGCGCTCGGTCGGCGTCGTGACGACCCCGGCGACGATCGCGGCGCTGTTGCGCCCCTTCGGCCGGTCCACCGGCACCAGCGCGTGGTCGGCGTCGAGGTCGTGCTCGACGAAGTCGCCGAGCCGGCCGGTCAGCTCGTACGGGTACACGGTGTTGCGGCTGCTGGCCCGCAGCACCTTGAGCCGGTACTCGTCGAGCGGCTCGAGCGGCTCGACCGGCGGCTCCCCGACGGCCAGTTCGGCACCGCCCGCGGCGTCGAACGAGATCCGTACGGCGATCTTGGTCAGCTCGCCGGTCCGGCGGTCGCGCTGGCGCGCGATGAACAGGATCTCCTCCAGGCCGGCGCCCGCGGTCGTCGGGCGGACCCGCCCGGCGATCATCTCCATCTCTTCGCGGGTCAGCTCGCTCGGCGGCCACACGTAGACGACGATGCGGTTGGTGTTGAAGCGCGTCTTCGACGGCCGCCGCGACTGGGCGCGGCGGATCGAGTCGAGGCAGGCGGCGATGGTGTCCTCGGCCGTCGGCAGCGCGACCAGTCGGCCGTCCTGCTCGCGGAGCTCGGTCAGGTCACGCACCTGCGCGAACGCGACGAGGCGCTCGTCGGCGCGGTTCTCCCGGGCCACACACTGGAAGAGGTAGACCTCCTCGTCCGACGACGGCAGCCGGGTCAGGTCGAACTTGTGCAGCCGCTCCAGCTGCATCCGCTGCGCGATGTACGGGTGCAGCCCACGGATCAGCCGGTCCTCGGTCAGCTGGGCGCCCGACGGACGGAAGGTGAAGTGGTGGTGCATCACCGCTCCGCCGCGACCCGCGACGGTGGTGGTGACCCGACGGACCTGGGGCGGCAGCGGGTGCGCGGCGATGACCTCGGCCAGCGCGGCCGCCATCGCGTCGAAGTCCTCCGGCTGGTTCTCCCAGCCGAGGTAGATGTCGGCGTCCACGGCGTCCTCGCCGGTGGCCAGCTCGGCCAGCCCGCGCAGGGCGCTGCCCAGCGCGTCGAAGCTGACCGCGGCGGAGACCACGCTGGAGTCGACGCGCTCGGCGACCACGAACGTGCAGCCCGCGACCTCACGGGTGAGCACGCTGGTGAGCGACCGGTTGCCGTAGTACCGGCGGGTCAGCACCTCCAACATGACGGCGTTGTCGAGGTGGTCGCGGACGAGCCGCTGGCCGAGCAGCCGGACCAGCGGCTCGGTGCTGCGGACCATCGCGGCGATGCGCTCGGCGCGGTCCGGGGCGTCCGGGTGCGCGTCGAGGTGCCGCAGGTGCCCACGGACCTCGGCGTAGACGCGCGCGCGGTTGCGGCGCAGCAGCGGCTGGGCGAACCAGGCGAACACCACGCCGCGGGCGAGGTCCGCGATCACGGGGAAGCGGACCTGCGTCGCGGCGATCAGCCGCTCCAGTGCGAGGCCGGCCGGCTCGCGCAGCGTCTCGTCCGGCGGGGTCTCCAGCAGCCACGCGCGCAACAGCGCCGCGATGACCTGCGCGTCCGCGGAGGCGCGCTGCTGGGCGAGGAAGATCCGGAAGACGGCGGCTTCGAGGGCGGGGGTGCGGTCCAGGTCGGTGACGCCGTACCGGCCGAGGGCCTTGCCGAGCCTGGTCTGGAAGGCGTCCGGCAGCCCGGCCCGCTCGACGTCGAGGCTCTGCAGGTAGGTGTGGAAGTACTCCCGGGCGCTGTGGACGTGCGCGGCGCCGCCGTCCTCGCCCGTCGGCCGGTTGCGGCTCAGTTCGGCGAGATCGGCGAACACCTCGATGAGGTCGAGTTCGGCGGCCAGGGGCCGCTGACCGGCTTCGGTGGCCGTCCGCCGCGCGGTGAGGTAGTCGTCGAGCACCCGGCGGTCGTCGTGCGGATCGACGTCGAAGCCGAGCAGCAGACCCCGCAGGTCCTCCTGGCCGCGCCTGCTGCGCTCGTACGCCGGGATGTCCGTGGCGGCGGTGGGCAGGTCCAGTTCGACGGTCTCGGTGCTGGGGTCGTCAGCGGTCTCCTCGGCGTCGTCCGCGAGCGGCTCCAGGCGCAGCAGCGGCGCACCTGCCTCCACCTGGCTGCCCACCGAGACGGCGCACTCCTTGAGCCGCGCCTTGAACGGCGCCCGCAGCACCGTCTCCATCTTCATCGCTTCCAGCACCAGCACCGGCGCGCCCGCCTCGACCTCCGCGCCGACCTCGAGGGGCGTGGCGACGACCAGCGCGGGCATCGGGGAGCGCAGGACGCCACCCTCGTCCCGGCTGACCCGGTGCGTCACGCCGTCCACCTCGACCAGGTGGGTCGGCCCGTACGTGCCGGTGAGCAGGCGGTAGCGGATGCCGTTGACGACGATCTGACCGGTGTGCCGGTCGAAGCGGTCGAGCTCGACGTCGGCGGTGCGCACGACGGGGCCGGTCTCGATGCCGACCCGGAACCGGTGCGCGCCGACCCGCGCCACGCGGGTGCGGTAGCCGATGCCGCGCAGCTTGAGGTCCAACGGTCGGCCGCTGGCGTGCTGCACCTGCGGGCGCCCGCCGGCCGCCGTCGACAGCAGCCGCTGACGCTCGACGCGCTCCTCCTCCTCGTACGCCTCGATGGCGGCGGCGGCCAGAGCGACGGCGGAGTGGCGGTGCGTGACGAGGCGGCCCTCGCCGCGGACGCGGTCGATCCACCCGGTGTCCGCGCTGGCGTCGATCACCTCGGGCTGGTCGAGCAGGTCGAGCACGAAGCTCTTGTTCGTGGCCCCACCTTCGATGATCACCGTGGTGTTCGCCATCGCCCGGCGCAGCCTGCCGAGGGCCTCGTCGCGGTCCCGGCCGTACGCGATGATCTTCGCGATCATCGAGTCGAAGTCGGCGGGGATGGTGTCACCCTCGCTGACGCCGGTGTCCACCCGGATGCCGGGGCCGCTGGGCAGGTCCAGCCGGGCGATGCGGCCGGGGGACGGTGCGAAGTCGCGGTCGGGGTCCTCGGCGTTGAGCCGGGCCTCGATGGCGTGCCCGCGCTCTGCCGGCGGCGCACCGTCGAGCCGCCCGCCGGAGGCGACGTGCAGCTGGGCCTTGACCAGGTCGAAACCGGTGGTCAGCTCGGTGATCGGGTGCTCGACCTGGAGGCGGGTGTTGACCTCCAGGAACGCGAACAACCGGTCACCGGGGTGGTAGAGGAACTCGACTGTCGCCGCGCCCCGGTAGCCGACCGCCACGGCCAGTCGCTCGGCCGACGTCTTCAGCTCGGCGGCCTGCGCCGGGTCGAGCACCGGCGACGCCGACTCCTCGATGACCTTCTGGTTGCGTCGCTGCACCGAGCAGTCGCGGACGCCGAGGGCCCACGCGGTGCCCTGCCCGTCGGCGATCACCTGGACCTCGACGTGCCGGGCCCCGGTGACCAGGCGCTCCAGGAACACGATGCCGCTGCCGAAGGCCCGTGCCGCCTCCTGGCTGGTGCGCTCGTACGCGTCGACCAGCTCGGCCTCGTTCCTGATCACGCGGATGCCGCGTCCGCCACCGCCGGCTGTCGCCTTCAGCATCAGCGGGTAGCCGATCTCAGCCGCCGCCGACCGGGCGGCGGCGAGGGTTTCGACGGCGCCTCGGCTCCACGGCGCGACCGGCACGCCGACCTTCTCGGCGATCAGCTTCGAGCCGATCTTGTCGCCGAGTTGGCGCATGGCGTCCGGGCTCGGGCCGACGAAGGTGACGCCGATCTTCTCGCACAGCTCGGCGAACGCCGGATCCTCGGCGACGAAGCCCCAGCCGACCCACGCGGCGTCGGCCCCGGTCTCGGTCAGGGCGCGCTCCAGCACCGCCAGGTTGAGGTACGGGCGGGCGGAGGCCGGGCCGAGGTCGTAGGCGATGTCTGCTTCGCGGACGAATGTGGCGTTGCGGTCGACATCGGTGTAAAGGGCCACGGTTTCGAGCTGGATGCCGGTCTCCGCGGCCAGCTCGCGGACCGCGTGGATGAGCCGCATGGCGGCTTCACCACGGTTGACGATGGCGACACGGTTGAACACCCGAAAAACCCCTTAGCTAGACCTCGACCTGCGTGCGGAGAGACGGCGGCTCCCAGCAGTGATCACCTTTCCGGCTGGCGGCGGTCAGCGCTATGGCGCAACCACCGAACCCACCGTCCCTCAGTTGTAGGAAGTCCACAAAACTTTTTGGCACCCCCGAGTGATCGGCTGACCAGGAAGATCATCGCCGGTCCGGTCAACAACCACCCGGCCCGACCATCCCGGCCCAGGCCAGGAACGCACCAGGAAAGGAGCGGCAATGAGGTCACCGCACCTCGTACGCCCACGTCTGGCGCTGCTGCTCGCGGCGGGACTCACCGCGCTCGTCACGCCGGCAGGCGTCGCCCACGCCGCGACCGCCACGGTACCCGCGACCGGCACCCCGATCACCATCACCTCGACCGAGCAGCTCGCCCCGGGCGTCACGTACGGCTCGTTCGAGGTGACAACGCCCCGGGGCGTCGGGTCGAGCACTGTCGCCGTCCGCGAGCCGGGCCAGGCCGCGGCCACCGCCCGCAACAGCCCGTCCGACGGTACGGAGCGAATCCGCGTACCGAGACTGTCGGCCCCGGGTCGGATAATCAGGCCGGCCGAAGGGACCTGATGACCATTCTCGACAAGCGAGCGCTCAACCGCGCGACGCTCGCCCGGCAGCTGCTGCTCGACCGCGCCGACCTGCCGGCGCTCGACGCCGTCGCCCACCTCGGCGGTCTGCAGGCCCAGGAGCCGCAGGAGCCGTTCATCGGGCTGTGGTCACGGCTGCGCGCGTTCGACCCGACGGTGCTCTCGAACCTGCTGACCCAGCGACACGTGGTGCGTACCCACCTCATGCGCCGCACCGTCCACCTGCTCGTCGCCGACGACGTCGTGGCCTGGCGCACCCGTCACGACGCCATGCTGCGCCAACGCGTGCTCGGGGTCTACCGCGGCGACCTCGACGGGGTGGACCTCGACGACCTCGCCACTGCCGCGCTTGCCGTGGTGGCCGACGGTGAGCCCCGCTCGATGCCCGACATCGGGCGGGCGCTCAGCGAGCGGTGGCCGACGCCGGGGCTGCGCGTGCTGGGCGAGATCGCTGTCGCGCTGCTCCCGATGACGCAGGTCCCGCCGCGCGGGGTGTGGCGGGCGAAGGGAGGCGCGCGTTACGTCCTGCTCTCCGCCTGGCTCGGCCGGGAGATCGACCCGCCGGCCGCGACCGGGGTCGATGAGGTCGGCCGGCTGCTGGTACGCCGTTACCTGGCCGCGTTCGGCCCGGCGGCCACGGCCGACCTGCGCGCCTGGTGCGGTCTCGCCGGGCTGCCGGCAGTGGTGACGGCCATGCGGGACGAGTTGGTGACCTTTCGCGACGAGCGTGGCCGGAAGCTCATCGACCTTCCCGACGCGCCGCGCCCCGATCCGGACACACCCGCCCCGGTGCGGTTCCTGCCGGCGTTCGACAACGCGATCCTCGGCTACGACGACCGCAGCCGGATCATCGACGACGCGCACCGTAACCTCTCGGTGGCCGGTGAGCGCGTGGTGCTCGTCGACGGTCGGGTCGCGGCGACCTGGACCGTCGACTCGGGGACGGTTGTCGTGAGACCGCTCGGCGGCCTCTCCCGGACGGAGCGGGATGCCGTGGCCGAGCAGGGGCAGGCACTGGCGTCCTTCCTCTCCGACAAGGAGAGCGATCGGGTGCGGGTCGATCCGTCTCCCCGGTGACGGACCAGGATGGTCCGACCCCGGGGAGACGAAGGCGTCAGTCGACGGTCGGCGGAGCCGTCCTCGCTGCCTCGGCGAGCGCTGCTGCCGCGCCGGCGTACGGGTTGTAGCTGTAGGTGCGGGCCAGGCCGCTCGGCACCGTGAAGTACGCGGCGGCCAGCTTCGCCGGGTCGCTGGCGATCTCGCCACGCGCGGGGGCGTCGTTGCCGTCGTCCCAGCCCCAGGGCGCGTTGGCCGAGTTGGTCGAACAACTCCAGGTGCCGACGCCGCAGTCGCCGGACGTGTCACCCGCGAACGTGCCGAGGCTGGCGAAGAGGCTCGCGTTGGACCGTTGCGCCCACAGGCCGCCGGTGGCGAAGATGTCGATCAGCTGATACCGCACGTCGCGGTCGTTGCCGCTGCTCGGCGTCTCGGCGACGGTCGACGGGTAATAGACCAGGCCGTCGCCGTTGATGTCGTACTGCGGGTGCGCCTTGAGGCCGTGGCCCTGCGCCTCCTGTGCCGTCACCGGGTGCTGGAACGTGTCGTGCGGTGACGCCTGGAACCGCAGGGTGCCGTCGATGCTCTCCCCGCCGCTGGTCCAGGTGCTGCCGGTCGGTGTGTAGGAGAAGAAGTCACTGTGCGCGACGGTGACAGCCGAACGGAGAACGCCGTACGTGGAGCCGTCGCGTTCGACCGCGAACAGCGCGCCCTCGCCGTCGTTCTCGTGCTCGGTCTCGAAGAACGGGTGGTCGGTCCAGTCGCGGGGGTGGAAGAAGAAGTATGTGATGTACCAGTGGGTGCTCGTCTCCACGACGGAGTAGTACACGTGCGCGGCGAGCGCGGCGCCTGCCTGGCCGGTCCGGTCCCAGTTGTTGCGTCCGTCCAGGTCGCCGTCGAAATCGACCCGGGTGACGTAGTCCGACTGCCCGCTGAGGGCGTGGCTGCCGGTGGCGTCGACGTCCTGGTAGTGGATGGGTGCCCAGCGGAGGGCCAGTTCGGCCCGGCTGGCGGCGGCGTCGGCGGGGCTGGGCGCGGCCAGCGCGGCGGCCGCCAGCACCACCGCGATCAGTACCCTCACTCCCCGGGGTCGCCGGGTCGTGCTTCTTGCGTCGAGCATGGTGTGCTCCCGTGTCCGAATGAATAGACCATGATGGATCATTCTCGGGGCGAGCGCCCGGCTGATGTCCCTTCGGCGACGAGAAAGCGGACGATGCTCGACGGCTTCGGGATCGGGTTGTATCGATACCTGTCGACTGCCATGCTGTGGTTCGGTCGTGCTCGGGGAGCCAGCGCGCACCAGATCTCCTCCGGTCCACGGGGCGCGCGAGGTGACCATGTCACCCGTGCCGGGCAGCTTCGTCGATGACCGGAAACCGGAGCGCGCACCGGCTACCACCTCGGTCATCGGTGCCCGCTGACCACGGAGGTTCCGATGCTTCGCATGTTCCTCGCTGTCACCACCATGGCGCTGGCCGCCTGGACCGGGACGACCAGCGCCACCGACGCGACGCCCGCCCCCACGCTGTCGGCCACGCCGTCGCCGTCGCCGACCATTGCCTGCCCACCGGCCCTGCCGGTCACCGGGAGCGTCGCCGGGGTCACCACCACGAGCGTGACCATCTCGTACTCGATCTTCTTCCGGCCGCCCTGCGGCTACGACCCGCCGATGACCGTCAGCCTCTTCGCCAGCCGGGAGGACGCCCAACAGTGGCGGACGCCGGTGGCCGAGGCGGTTTCCGGGCCGGAGCGCTTCGGCACGGTGACCATCGGGGGTCTGACGCCCGACACGGAGTACTGGTACCGGTTCAGCGACCCTGACGGCAAGCGCGACCCGTACATGATCGGGTCGGCGCGGACCGCCCCGCTGACCGCGTGCCGGGCGACGGCCACGATCGACGCCCGCTGGGGCAACGGTTTCGTCGCCACGGTCACCGTCCGCAACACCGGGACGCAACCCTTGGACCGCTGGCGCGTCTCCTGGCGGTGGTCCGGTGACGAGCGGGTCCAGACCGTCTGGGGTGGAGTGGTCGAGACCACCGGCGCCGACGTGTCGGTCCGCAACGCGTCCTACAACGGGACGCTGGCGCTGGACGGAGCGACGACGTTCGGGATGCTCGTGACGGCCAGTGCGGTTCCCGACGGGCTGACCATGAGCTGCGCCCGGTGAACGACGACCGCCCCGCTTCCGGCGCGACGGCGGGAGCGGGGCGGACGTCGTGTCGGTCAGGGCTTGCGGGCCACTGCCCCGTAGGCGTCGATCCCGACCGCGTCAGCGTCGTCCGGTCGCCACAGGGGGATCGGCACCAGGCCGGGCTCCACCTTGGTCAACCCGGCGAAGCAGGTGTCGAGCTCCTCCGGGCTGCGCAGGATGTACGGCACTCCACCGCTCTGTGCCAGCCGTTCGGCACCGGCGACGACGGCGGGGCTGGTGTCGGTGCCGTCCCAGAGCACGAGATAGCTGCCGGACGGCATCGCGGCCATCGTCCGCTCGACGATCGACCGCACCTCGGCCAGGTCGGGCTCGTAACCCATCACGCCCATGTACATCACGGCGATGGGCTGACTGAAGTCGAGCGTCTGCGCCGCCTCGGCGAGGATCTTCTCGGGGTCGTGGTAGTCGGCCGGAACGTAGGTGGTGACACCCTCCGACGTCGTGCTGGCCAGCAACGCCCGCGCGTGCACCAGCACCATCGGGTCGTTGTCCACGTAGACGATGCGGGAGTCGGGCGCGATGCCCTGGGCGACCGCGTGCGTGTTCTGCATGCTGGGGAGGCCGGTGCCGATGTCCAGGAACTGCCGGATGCCCGCTTCGGCCGCGAGGTAACGCACCGCCCGCACCAGGAACACACGGGACTGCTGTGCCATGAGGACGATCTCCGGGTAGACCTCGGCGACAGCGTCGCCGGCCGCCCGGTCGGACTGGAAGTTGTCCTTGCCGCCCATCCAGTAGTTCCAGATCCGTGCCGCGTGCGGCACGTCAGGCTGAAGCTTTGAGGCGAGTTCGGGGTCCGGGCCGGCCATGCCAGGCTCCTATCGAGGGGTCGTCAGCTGGAGGTCACCACTGCGGTACGAGCGGGATCGTACTCCGCTGATGTCCACAGTCGACCTGTGGTGGACGGGCCCGCGCGCAGCGGGTGGCGGGCGCTCACGGCGCCGTGCCCCGGTGGGCTGGGTGAACGCTTCGCCGATCAGCGGGGTGAAGCGCCTCAGCGGGTGGGGGCCTACCGAGGATGCTCGACCAAGGGTCTTGAAATCCTACTTTGTTGGTAGGAAAATCGACCGCATGCCGCCGGTTCGGTTGTTCACCTCCCGCCGGGTCGTCGACCTGATGCGGGTCGCCGCGCAGCTCTGTCCGGGCGCTCCCAGCCCCGCCTGAACGGGCCTTCGAGCCCTCGCCTGCCCGGTGTCCGTCGCCGACCTACCGCCGACGCGTGGCCGGTATCCCGCACCCCGCCAAGGTGGTGGTGCGCCCTTGAGGAGGACCTGTGACGATCGCCGATGCCCCAACGCACACCACCGCCGACCCCCAGTTCGAGTTCGACGAGGAGTGGCGGCAGTGGCACCGCAGCCACGAGCAGGTTCGGGCCGACCCGCACGGCTTCCTGGCCGTCACCGGTCTGCACTGGCTCACCGCGGGGCCTCAGCGTTTCCCGGACGTGCCGGGGGAGTGGTACACCGGTGAGAGCGGCCCGGTAGTGACTCTCGGCGCCGACGAGAAGTTGGTCATTGACGACCGGCCGATTCGAGGGCGGCACGAGTTCGGGCCGATCGCCGAGCGCGGCGGCGTCACAGTCGGCATCGACGGTGGGGTGCTGGAGGTGGCCCGCCGGGGTGGGCACGACATCCTCCGTCCCCGACGCCCGGATAACCCACTCCGTGTCGCCTACCGGGGTACCTCGACCTTTCCGCCCAGCCGCCGATGGGTCCTGCGCGGGCGCTTCGTGCCGTTCGACACCCCTCGGCCGACCACTGTCGGTGCGGCCGTTGAGGGGCTCACGCACGTCTACGACGCCCCCGGTCGGATCGAGTTCACCGTCGACGGGGTTCCGCTGAGCCTGACCGCGTTCAACGGCCACGTGCCGGGGAGCCTGTCGGTGCTGTTCACCGACGCCACCTCGGGCGTCACGACCTATCCGGCCAACCGCGCCCTCTCCGTCGCGGCGGCGGACGAGCAGGGCCGGGTGACGCTCGACTTCAACCGGGCGACCAACCTGCCGTGTGCGTACACCGATTTCGCGACCTGCCCGTTGCCCCCCGTGGAGAACCGGCTGCCGATCGCTGTCGAGGCGGGCGAGAAGACCCCGTACGAGCGGCTGGCGGGCGATCCCGTCGACCGTTCGTAGGCCCAGCGGACCAACCCCTCGGGAGGATCGCCATGACCCAGTCCACCGACGCCCCGATCGACGCCGACAGCGACGCGCTGCGGACGTTGCTGCGCCACCAGGCCAGCACCGTCACGGTGGTCACCGCTCCCGGCACGCCGGCGGTCGGCTTCACCGCCACCTCGTTCACCTCGGTGTCACTGGCGCCGCCGATCGTCTCGTTCTGCCTGAATCTCGGCTCGTCGAGCTGGCCCGCGGTGGCCCGTGCCCGACATGTGGCAGTGCATCTGCTCGCCTACCACCAGCAGGCGCTCGCCCGGACCTTCGCGACGAGCGGCATCGACCGGTTCGCCGGCTCCACCCGCTGGCGGATCGGCCCGGAGGGGGTGCCGATCCTCGACGACACCCTTGCCTGGTTGCTCTGCCGGGTCGTCGACCGGGTGACCGTCGGCGATCACGCCGTGGTGCTGGCCGAGCCGGAGGTGCTCCGGCACGCCGATGTCGGCTCGCCCCTGCTGTACCACCGGGGTCGCTACGCCGGTCTGGCCGGCGATCACGACCCGGCGGCCCGCCGCCCCGCCGCCTGACCGGTCCTCGGCACGCCTCTCACTGACGGGAACGATGCCATGCGCGCGGTTGTTGCTGCTCCGGACACCGACGAGGGGTTCCGGCTGACGGAACTGCCCGATCCCGTTCCGGGTCCCGGGCAGGTGCTTGTCGAGGTGCGGCACGCCGCCGTCAACGCGGGCGAGATCCGGCATCTCAGCGGCTGGCCGGCCGGAAGCGTGCTCGGCCATGACGCCGCAGGTCACGTGCTGCGAGGCGCGACCGACGGGACCGGCCCTCGCGAGGGTGACCGGGTGGTCGCCTTCGGGGCGGGTGCCTGGGCACGCCTCGCGGTGTTCGACGTGGACAGCGTGGCGGTGGTCCCCACCGCCGTCGACCTGGCCGAGGTCGCCGCACTGCCCATGGTCGGCCTGACCGCTCTGCGTACCTTGCGGACATCGGGCGCGCACCTCGGCCGCCGGGTTTTGATCACGGGTGCGTCCGGGGCGTGGGCCGGGTCGCCACCCAGCTCGCCCGGCATTGTGGCGCGTACGTGGTAGCGGTGGTCGGCTCTGCGGCGCGTGGTGCCGGGCTGACGGATCTCGGCGCGGACGAGGTGGTGGTCGGCCTCGACGCGGTCGTCGGCTCGGTCGACGTGGTGCTGGAGACGGTCGGCGGCCCGTCCCTGGTGACCGCCTGGGGTCTGCTGGCCCCGGGTGGGGTGTTGCACAGCATCGGCTGGGCGTCCGGCGAGCCGGCGGCCTTCCCGGTCAATTCCACCTTTGCTGGGGGGCGGCGAGGACGTTGCGGTCCTTCGGTGACGCGACCGCTGCGGGGCCGGATCTCGCGATTCTGATCGATCTCGTGGCACGTGGTGTGTTGCGTGCGCCGATCGGTTGGCGCGGCTCGTGGCAGCGTCTCGGGGAAGCCGCCGACGCGCTGCGGGGGCGCCGGGTGGCGGGCAAGGTCGTGCTCGACCTGGATTGAGGTCGACGCCCTGGGTTCCCCACCGGTCAGGACGTAATCCCTGCAAATCCTATAGCCTTAGTAGGTTATGCGTCAACGAATCGACGTCCTCACGTGCGATAGCCGACATCCGGCGGCCGATTCGTTGACACCACCACGCTCTGGAGGTGGACTCGGCTCATGTCCAGCGAGCTGCGGCTGACGATCCGCGGCCACATCGACTTCGGTCGGGTGTGGTCGAGTTCCTGTCTGGTCTGACCCGGCACCAACGCCCGTAACCCGGCCGGCCGTATCGGCCCGCCGAGGTGAGGCGCACCGCCGCGCCACCACCGCACCGACACCGCCACCGGCCCGCGCCAAGCGCAGGGGCCGACCGTCGGCATACCCGCTCGTACCTGCCTGGACAGGAGATCTCACCATGCCCGCGTACCGTCTGCGAACCCTGGCCGCCGCCGCGCTCGCCCCACTGCTCGCCGTCGTCGCCGGCTGCTCCACCGCGGCCCCGCCGGCCGCAGAGGCGGCCGGTCAGCCCCGCTCCGGTGGCACCCTCACCTGGGCCGTGGAGACCGAGCCGATCACCCTCAACCCGCACCAGTACGCCCAGGCGAAGGCTCGTCTGCTGGTCTGGAACACCTTCGAGTCGCTGCTGACCTACGACCAGCAGGGCAAGCTGGTGCCGTGGCTGGCGACCGGCTGGGCGGTCGCGCCGGACGGGCTCTCCTACACCCTGACGCTGCGCGAACGGGTCACGTTCACCGACGGCACGCCGTTCGACTCGGCCGCCGTCAAGGCCAACTTCGACAAACTCCGGGAGCCCGGGTACGCCCCGGCCGTCGCCGCCGTTCAACTGCGCAACCTCAAGGCCGTCCAGGCCGTCGACCCGCGCACCGTACGGCTCGTCCTCAGCGCGCCGGACGTGCTCATCCTCGACTTCCTCGCCTCCCCGCAGGGCGCGCAGATCTCCCCGACCTCGCTTCGACAGGCGAAGAACCTCAAGGCAGGTGGCGTGGACGTGGTCGGCACCGGACCGTTCGTACTGGACCGCTACGTCCCCGGTCAGGAGCTGCACTACCGCCGAAACGCAACGTACGACTCGGCGCCACCCACCGCGACGCACACCGGTCCGGCCCACCTCGACGGCATCACCTACCGGTTCCTCAAGGAGTCGGCGGTCCGCGTCGGTGCCCTCACATCGAGCCAGGTGCAGCTCATCGAGGGGGTACCGGCCACCGACCAGCCGCTGGTCACCGGCAACCGGATGCTGCGCCTGACCCGCGAGCTGAACTCCGGCTCCGCCTACTCCTACTACTTCAACACCTCACACGCACCCTTCGACGACCTGCGGGTCCGGCAGGCGTTCCGGGAGGCCGTCGACGTCGACACCGTCCTGAGGTCGGTCTACCGCGACACCGCCACCCGCGCCTGGAGCGTGATCAGCCCGTCCAGCCCCCTGTACGACAAGCGCCTCGAAGGTGGCTACAGCGGCGACACCGCCAAGGCGAACACGCTGCTCGACCAGGCTGGTTGGGCTGCCCGCGACGCCGACGGCTACCGGGTGAAGGCAGGCAGGCGGCTCACCGTACGGCTCGTGCAGTCAGCGCCCTTCGTCCGGGACCGCCGTGACGTCCTGGCCCAGGCCGTCCAGGCAGCCGTCAAGCAGAGCGCCGGCATCGACCTCAAGGTGTCGCTCGTCGACCAGGGCACCGCCACCGACGCGTTCCAGCGCAACGAGTACGAGGTCTTCGACAACTCGCGCGCCGACACCGACGCCGGGGCCGCCCTGAACCTGCTGCTGCACTCGAAGGGCGGCATCAACCGCACCCAGGTCAACGACCCGCGCATCGACCGGCTCCTGGAGGCGGGTCAGGCCGCCGCCGACCCGACGAAGCGTGCCGGCATCTACGCCGACCTGCAACAGCAGGTCGTCGCTGAGCAGGCCCTGCTGCTACCGCTGTACGCTCCAGCCGACCAGATCGCCGCCAGCACCGGCGTCGGCGGGGTGCGCTTCGAGCCCACCGCCGGGGTGCCCGCCAGCGCGTACGACCTGTGGATCGGCAAGTGACATGAGCCGCTTACCCGTGCGTGCCGTGGCCCGCCGGCTCGGTGCCGGCCTGGTCGTCCTCTGGGTCGCTGCCACCGCCGCCTACCTGGCGTTGCTGGCCGCGCCCGGTGACACAGTGGACAACATCGTCGCCGACGGCGCCGACACTCCACAGATCCGCGCCGAGATCACCGCCGAGTGGGGCCTGGATCGGCCGGCCGTCGTGCAGTACCTCGACTACCTCGGGCGGTTGGGTGGCGGCGACCTCGGTCGCTCGTACCTGCTGCAACGCCCCGTCACCGAGATCATCGGCGAACAACTCGCCCCCACCCTCACCCTCGCGGTCGCCGCCGCCGGGTTCGGGGTGCTGCTCGCCCTGATCGTCGCGGTGGCCACCGCCGGGGACCGGCGACAGTGGCTGCGCCGGGTCAGCTCCAGCACCGAACTGCTGCTGGTCTCCACCCCGTCGTTCCTGGTCGGCCTTCTGCTGCTCAGTGTGCTGTCGTTCCGGTTCGGGTTCTTCCCGGTCTCGGGCGACAGGGGGCTCAGCGCGTTGGTTCTCCCGGCCGTCACCCTCGCGTTACCCATCGCCGGGCTGCTCACCCAGGTGCTGCGTGACGGCATCGACAAGGCCCTCGACGAGCCGTTCGTGCTCACCGCCCGCGCCCGTGGCGTACGGGAACGAACCGTGCTGGTGCGCCATGCGTTGCGGCACGCGTTCCTGCCGGCCGTCAGTCTGGCCGGCTGGGTCTTCGGCGTCGTGGTCGGCGGCACCGTCATCGTCGAACAGGTCTTCGGTCGGCCTGGCCTCGGCCAGGTCACGCTCAGCGCGGTCACCGCCCGGGACATGCCTGTGGTGCTGGCCGTGGTCACCCTCTCCGCTGCCGGCTACGTCGTGGTCAACACCACTGCCGACCTGGCGTACCTGCTGGTTGATCCGCGTCTGCGAAGGAGCTGACCCCCGATGACAGTCACAGTGGGCCCCCCGCTCACCGACGCCCCGGCACTGACCCTCACCGACCCGGCCGATCGGGCCGTACGCCGACGGTCCTGGCCGCGACCCGGCCCGCTCGCCGCCGGGGCGTACCTCATCCTGCTGGTCGTCGCCGCGGCCTGGCCGACGGCACTCGCGCCCGGTGATCCGCTCGCGGCCGACCCGCTCGCGGTACTCCGTCCGCCCGATGCGGCGCACTGGTTCGGCACCGACCACCTCGGCCGCGACGTCCTGACCCGGGTGGTGCACGGCGCCGGTCACTCGCTGACCATCGGCGTCGCCGCCACCGCGATCGCGGTGACCGGGGGCGTCCTGCTCGGCCTGCTCGCGGGCCTCACGCACCGGGTCGCCGACGAGGCGCTGAGCCGCACGTTCGACGCACTCTCGGCGTTTCCCATGTTGCTGCTCGCCCTGCTGTTCATCGCCATCGCCGGAACCGGCACCGGCAGCCTGATCGTCGCCATCGGCATCGCCACCCTGCCGCACCACGCCCGGGTGGTCCGTGGTCAGACACTTGTCGTCCGCCGCTCCGGTTATGTCGAACAGGCTGTCACTTTCGGGCAGTCCCGGCCCCGGCTCGTGTTTCGACACGTGCTCCCTAACGTGGTAGGCCCGGTCCCGGTGCTCGCGGTCATCGGGCTCGGTGAGGCCATCCTGGCCGCCGCCGGTCTCAGCTTTCTCGGCATGGGTCCGCAGCCGCCGTCGCCGGAGTGGGGCGCGATGCTCTCCGAGGGACGCAACTACCTCCAGGTGGCCTGGTGGATCAGCATCCTGCCCGGCCTGGCGGTCACCGCCACGGTGGTGTCGCTGACCGTTGTCGGCCGCCGCTGGCAGGCCCGCTTCGACGGGCGGCAACGCTGATGTCCGCCCTTGTCACAGTCGAGGACCTGCGCGTCGACTTCGACACCCCGACCGGCCCGGTGGCCGCGGTACGCGGCGTCAGCTTCACCGTCGAGCGTGGCGAGTGCGTGGCCGTCGTCGGAGAGTCCGGCTCCGGCAAGAGCGTCACCGCCCGTACGCTGGTCGGCCTCGCTGGCCCGGGCGCGCGGGTCCGCGCCGGCCGACTCGAACTGGCCGGCCAGGATGTGCGAGGCCACCGGCCACGGGACTGGCGACGTGTCCGCGGCCGCCTTGCCGGTCTGGTCCTGCAGGACGCGCTGGTCTCCCTCGACCCGCTGCGCACGGTGGGCGCCGAGATCGGCGAGGTGCTCAGCACACACGAGATCGTCAGCCGCCGGGAACGGGCCGGCCGGGTCACCCACCTGCTCGACCAGGTCCACCTGCCGGAGCCCGAGCGCCGGGCCCGGCAGTACCCGCACCAGCTCTCCGGTGGGCTGCGGCAGCGGGCGCTGATCGCCTCGGCGATCGCGGGCGAACCGGCGCTGCTGATCGCCGACGAGCCGACCACCGCGCTGGACGTCACAGTGCAGGCGCAGATTCTCCGTCTGCTCGCCGAGCGACGCGCTGCCGGCGTGAGTCTCCTGCTGATCAGCCACGATCTGGCAGTCGTCGCCCAGATCGCCGACCGGGTCCTGGTGCTGCGCGATGGCCGGATCGTCGAGCAGGGCCCCACCGACCGGCTACTGCGGGCGCCGGAACACCCGTACACCCGGCAGTTGCTGGCCGCGGTGCCCTCCGCGACGTCGCGAGGCCGCCGGCTCGCCGGGGCGTCACCGGCCGGGGGGGCACGGACGGCGCTGCCCGCCCGGCCCGAGGTCCGCGCCGACGACACAGTGCTCGACGCGGACAGCCTGACCAAGAGGTACGGCGAGCACACCGTCGTGCGGGACGTGTCCTTCACCATCGCTCGAGGCGAGACGCTCGGTCTGGTGGGCGAATCCGGCTCCGGCAAGAGCACAGTTGCCCGGATCGTCGCCGGTCTGCTCGACGCCGACGCGGGGACCGTCACCTTCGAGCAGACGCCGTGGGCCGGCGTGCCGGAACGGGCCCGCCACCCACTGCGGCGCACGTTACAGCTGATCTCGCAGGACCCGCTGAGCTCCTTCGACCCTCGCTACAGCGTCGGGCGGGTCGTCGCGGAGAACGTCGGCCCCGATGTCGGTCGGGCGGACCGCCGCGATCACGTCATCGACCTGCTGCGGCGCGTGGGTCTCAGCCCGGACCTGCTCGACCGGCACCCCCGGCAGCTCTCCGGCGGGCAGCGGCAGCGCGTCGCCATCGCCCGCGCCATCGCTCCCCGACCCAGCCTCATCATCTGCGACGAACCGGTCTCCGCCCTCGACGTCTCCGTGCAGGCCCAGGTCCTCGACCTGCTGGCCGAGCTGCGCGCCACAGACGGCACCGCACTGCTCTTCATCTCCCACGACCTGGGCGTCGTGCACCACCTCAGTGACCGGGTGCTGGTGATGCACGAGGGCGCGGTGGTCGAGCAGGGACCGGTCGGCGACGTCTTCACCTACCCCCGACACGACTACACGCGGTCCCTGCTGAACGCGCTGCCCACGCTGGTCACCGCCGGCCGACCGGAGGAGAGACACCAATGACCGACACGAGCCTGCATGTGGCCGTGGCCCTCGACGGCCTCGGCTGGCACCCTGCCGCCTGGCGGCTCTCGCACGCCGACGCGACAGCGCCCCTCACCGCCCGCTACTGGAACGCCCTCGTCGGCGAGGCCGAACACGCCGCACTGGACCTGCTCACCATCGAGGACAGCCTCGACCTCCAGTCGTCCCGGCCCGACGGCCCGGACGACCGCGTCGACGAGGTACGCGGACGCCTCGACGCGGTGCAGATCGCGGCCCGTGTCGCCCCGCTGACCCGGCACATCGGTCTGATCCCGACCACCAGCACCACCCACACCGAGCCGTTCCACCTCTCTACGGCGATAGCCACCCTCGACCACATCAGCGGCGGGCGGGCCGGTTGGCGGCCCCGGGTCTCCGCGCGCAGGGCCGAGGCCAGGCACTTCGGTCGCCGCGACATACCGGCACTGGACCTGGCCCGCCTCGACGAACCGGAAGCCGTGCAGCTCGTCGGTGACCTCTTCGCCGAGGCGGGCGACGCGGTGGAGGCGGTCCGCCGGCTCTGGGACAGCTGGCAGGACGACGCCGTGATCCGGGATCTGCCGACCGGCCGTTTCGTCGACCGGGAGCGGCTGCACTACGTCGACTTCACCGGCCGGTGGTTCTCCGTCAAGGGCCCCTCCATCGTGCCCCGGTCGCCGCAGGGTCAACCGGTCGTCGCCGCGCTAGCGCACTCGTCGGTGCCGTACGCGTTCGCCGCCCGGCACGCGGACATCGTCTTCGTCACCCCGACAGACCCCGGCCACGCCGCCGCGATCGTGGCCGAGGTACGGGCGGCCGAGGAGACCGTCGGCCGAGTGGATCCGCCGCTGCGCGTCCTCGCCGACCTGGTCGTGTTCCTCGACGAGACATCGACATTTGCCCGGCACCGTCGTACCCGCCTCGACGAGCTGCACGGCGACGAGTTCACGTCCGACGCGACAATCTTCACCGGTACCCCGGGGGAGTTGGCCGACCTGCTCACCGAGTGGCACCGCGCCGGAGTGGACGGTTTCCGGCTGCGTCCCGCCGTGCTCCCGGACGACCTGACCGCGATCACCCGGGCACTGGTGCCCGCGCTGCGCGACCGCGGGCTGTTCCGTGCCGGCTACCCCGGCGGGACGCTGCGCGACCTGCTCGGCCTTCCCAGACCGGCGAGCCGCTACGCCGCCGCGACCGCCTGAGCATTGGAGACCGTCATGCCCAAGCAGATCATCCTGGCCGCGCACTTTCCCGGCGTGAACAACACCACCGTGTGGAGTGACCCTGCCTCCGGCAGCCAGATCGACTTCTCGTCCTTCGTCCACCTGGCCCGCACCGCCGAGCGCGGCAAGTTCGACTTCTTCTTCCTCGCGGAGGGGCTGCGGCTGCGGGAGCAGCGGGGGCGCATCCACGACCTGGATGTGGTCGGACGCCCGGACACCCTGACCGTGCTCGCCGCCCTCGCGGCGGTCACCACCCACCTGGGCCTGGCCGGCACCCTCAACACCACCTTCCGGGAGCCGTACGAGCTGGCCCGGCAGTTGGCCAGCCTCGACCATCTTTCCGGCGGGCGGGCCGCCTGGAACGTCGTCACCACCTCCGACGCGTTCACCGGGGAGAACTTCCGCCGGGGCGGCTACCTCGACCGCACGCTGCGCTACGAGCGGGCCGCCGAGTTCGTGCGTACCGCCCGGAAGTTGTGGGAGTCGTGGCCGGCGGAGGCGATCGTGGGCGACCGGAACGGCGGCCGGTACGTCGCCGAGGCCGCGCCCGGCGCCTTCGCCCACGACGGCGACCAGTTCGACATTTCCGGGCACTTCACGGTGCCCCGCAGTCCTCAGGTGCACCCGGTGATCCTCCAGGCCGGCGACTCTCCCGACGGTCGCGAGTTCGCCGCGTCCAGCGCCGACGCGATCTTCTCCCGGCACGGCACCCTGGAGGACGGCCGGGAGTTCTACCGGGACGTGAAGTCGCGGCTCGCCTTCTACGGCCGTCAACCCGACGACCTGAAGGTGATCCCTGGTGTCACGTTCGTGCTCGGCGACACCGACGCCGAGGCGCAGGAACGCGCGCATCACATCCGCCGGCAGCAGGTCAGCCCGCAGACCGCCATCCTGCTATTGGAACAGCTCTGGAACCGGGACCTGTCCGGGTACGACCCGGACGGCCCCCTGCCCGCCGAGGACCCCGACGTCTCCGGCGACGCGATCAGCCGGGGCCGGGCCGGCATGTACTCCGACCCGGTCGGCACCGCCCGGCGGTGGCGGGCCCTGGCCGAGGAGAAGGGGCTCGGCATCCGCGACCTGATCATCGAGGTCACCGGCCGGCAGTCGTTCGTCGGCACCCCACGGCAGGTCGCCGACCGGATGAACCACTTCGTGCAGTCGGACGCCGCTGACGGTTTCATCCTGGTGCCGCACCTGACCCCGGGTGGCCTCGACGACTTCGTCGACCGGGTCGTCCCGCTGCTTCAGGAGCGCGGCGTCTTCCGCACCGAGTACGAGGGCACCACCCTGCGAGACCATCTCGGGCTCCGCCCCGCCCGCGCGGTCAACCAGGTCGGTGTGGTGTGACCCCGCCGCTCACCGCCTGCCAGCGACGCCGACCCGACCCACCTGCCTGACCCTGCCTCCCCGAAAGTGACGGTACCGGCGTGAAGTTCCTGTTGATAACGCTCATCACCCACCTGCCCGACCCGGTCACCGGTCAGCACAGGAGCACCACCGAGCGGTTTCGGGAGGTGGTCGACACGGCCGTCCTCGCCGAGGAACTCGGGTTCGACGGGTACGGCGTCGGTGAACGGCACGAGCGCCCGTTCATCTCGTCGTCGCCGCCGGTGGTGCTGAGTCACATCGCGGCCCGTACCTCCACCATCCGCCTGTTCACTGCGGTCACCACGCTCAGCCTGCTCGACCCCGTCCGCGCCTACGAGGACTACGCCACCCTCGACCACCTCTCCGGCGGCCGACTCGAGTTGATCATCGGTAAGGGAAACGGTACGGCGCAGGCGCAGCTGTTCCACGTCACCGCAGACGACCAGTGGGACCGCAACCGGGAGGGCTACGAGCTGTTCCGCAGGCTCTGGCGTGAGGAGAAGGTCACCTGGTCCGGGACGTACCGGCCGTCGCTGTCCGACGCCGAGACCTGGCCGCGCCCGCTCCAACAGCCCATCAGGGTCTGGCACGGCAGCGCCACCAGCAGAGACTCCGTCGACCTCGCCGCACGGTACGGCGACCCGATCTTTTCCGCGAACGTCACCAACCCGATCGAGCCGTACGCCGAACTCATTCGCCACTACCGGGAACGGTGGGTGCACTACGGGCACGACCCAGCCGACGCCCTCGTCGGCGCCGGTACCGCCGGCTTCCACGTAGCGCGCACCTCGCAGGAGGCGATCGAGCGGTACCGGCCGATCTTCGACGCCCGGGTGGCCGCGTTCCGGCGACTCGGCGTGCCACCGGTCTTCGGCACCCTGGAGGACGCCATCGACCGCAGTTCGATCCTGGTCGGCAGCCCGCAGCAGCTCGTCGACAAGGTGCTGCGCTATCACGAACAGTTCGGCCACGAGGTCATCCACCTCCAGGCCGACCATGACGGGCTGACCGACAAGCAGCACCGCGAGAGCCTGGAGCTGTTCCAGGCCGAGGTGGCGCCGGTGCTGCGCCGGGAGATCCCGAGCCGTCCCTTCCCGACGGTGACCGTACCCACCACGACCTGACCAGAACGGGGACCACAATGCCCTCCACCCCACTGTCCATTCTCGACCTATCGCCGGTGCCCGCCGGTGGCACCGTCACCGACGCCCTCCGCAACACCGTCGATCTGGCCCGCCGGGCAGAGCAGTCCGGCTACCACCGTTACTGGCTGGCCGAGCACCATCTCGCTGCCGGTGTCGCCAGCTCCGCTCCGGCCGTTCTCATCGGGCAGGTCGCCGCGGCCACCAGCGCGATCCGCGTCGGCTCCGGGGCCGTCCAGGTCGGCCACCGCACCGCACTGTCGGTCGTCGAGGAGTTCGGCACCCTCGCCGCGCTCTACCCGGGCCGCATCGACCTCGGGCTCGGCCGCTCAGGTCAGCGGCGCGTCGAGGCCGCCCGGGAGGTCGCCGCGCCCACACCGCCAGCTGTCGATGCTCGGATCGTCGACGGGCTGCTCATCCCTCCGCCGTTCTCCTACGCCCAGGTGCTCGCCTCGCCGCGCTTCGCCCAGGCCAGCGCCCTGCTGCACCAACCGGGCGCCCAGCCACCGCCCTTCGCCGAACAGGTCGCCGACGTCCTGGCCCTGCTGCGCGGCGACTACACCGACGCCGACGGTCTGGACGCGCACGCCGTGCCAGGGGAAAGCACCGATCTCCAGGTGTGGCTGCTGGGCAGCAGCGGAGGGGAGAGCGCCCAACTCGCCGGCGCGCTGGGCCTGCCCTTCGCCGCCAATTACCACGTCAGCCCATCGTCGGTGCTCGACGCGGTCACCGCCTACCGTGCCGCGTTCCAGCCCTCGACCACGCTCACCGAGCCGTACGTGGTGGTCTCCGCCGACGTGGTCGTGGGCGAGACCGACGACGCCGCACGGCGGCTGGCCGCACCGTACGGCCCGTGGGTGCGCAGCATCCGCAGCGGCGAGGGTGCGATCCCGTTCCCGAGCCCTGAGCAGGCCGCCGCGCTGCCGTGGGCCGACGCCGATCGGAAGCTGGTCGCCGACCGGGTGGACACCCAGTTCGTCGGCTCGCCCACGACGGTGGCCGAGCGGCTGCGCACCCTGCGGGACGTCACCGCCGCCGATGAGTTGCTCGTCACCACGATCACCCACGCCCACACCGACCGGGTCAGCTCCTACGAGCTGCTGGCCAAGGAGTGGAACGGCTGACCCGGATGGTGTTCAGGACACCGTCACCGGGTGGCGGACGACACCGTCGAACAGGTAGCCGAGAGCGTTGGGGCGGGCCTGGTCCGGCTGGCTCGCCCCGGTGACGTCGGTGGCCCGTGCCAGCAGGGTCCACCGGCCGGGCCGCGGCGGGCGCCAGCGCGCCGTCCAGCGCTGCCAGACGCCGCCCTCGTCGTCGGGGTGGAGATCGGCGAGCTGCCAGGTCGCCCCGTCGTCGGTGCTGATGTCGACAGCGCGGATCGGGCCGTTGCCGGACCAGGACCGACCGGGTATCAGCAGTTGCCCGCCGCTCGGAACGCTGACGTTCCACGGCAGCTCGACGGCGCTCTTGACCACCGGCGTTGTCACGAGGCGACCGCCGGCAGGATGGCCGGGCCCGAACATCCGGTAGAACCGGGTGTTCCACGGCGAGGACAGGGGTGTGGCCGAGACCTCGATTGGGCCGATCCACTTGATCGAGGAGATGCCGATCCAGCCCGGGACCACCACCCGCACCGGGAAGCCGTGGTCGACCGGCAGCGTCTCCCCGTTCATCTCGTACGCCAGCAGCACGTCGTCGAGGGCTTTGGCGATCGGGATCGGGCGGCGCACCCGGCCGAGATTCTCCCCGCCGGTCACGAAGTCCGGGTCCAGGCCCTCGGGCTGCACGTCGATCGCGTCGTTGGTCAGGCCGGCGTGGCGCAGGACTGTCGACAGCCGTACGCCGCGCCAGCGCGCCGCCCCCACCGCGCCGAGACCCCACGGCACCCCGGGTGTCGGATGGGCCTGTTGCGAGGCGAAGAAGCGTCGGCCGTTGCCCGCGCACTCCAGCAGGGCCGCGGTCTCCTCGGCGGGCATGGCCCGCAGGTCGCCGTAGTCGAACTCGACCGGGTCGTCACGGGTCGGTGAGCCCCGCAGGCCGGTGCCGAACAGGCGCAGACGCCACGTCTCCACGTCCAGCAGCGGACTGCGGGTGTGGTTGCGGACGAAGAACCGGTCGGTGGGGACCGTGAAGCCCTGCCCCGCCATGGCCTCCCACCGCATCTCGGCGTTGCCGTCGCGAACGGTGAGCAGCCGTGGTGGCAGTGGCTTGACGATCGTCGCGGCATCGCGGGACGGGAGGGAAAGTGTCACCCGGATCCTCCCTACGAACGGTTTGTTGGCAAGTCCTATTGAATCAATAGGACTTGCGGCCTGGCCAGTCTGGGCCTGACCTGCGCGTGGCGAGGTCTTTGCGGAATCGCGGTCATCGGTGGACCACCCCGTTCTGGTACGCCCACACGACGGTCTGTAGCCGGTCCCGTGCGCCGATCTTCGTCATGGCGCGCCCGAGGTGCGACTTGACAGTGCTGGTCTCGATGAAGAGCCGCTCGGCGATCTCGACGTTCGACAGGCCCTGCGCGAGCAACTCCACGATCTCGGTCTCCCGCGCGGTCAGCTGGTGCGCCGCCGCCGCGTCCGAGCGAGGAGCGGGCGTACGCCTGGCGAACTCGGAGATCACCCGACGGGTGACGGCCTGGTCGACGAGCCCGTAACCGCTCGCCAGCCGACGGATCGCCTCGATCAGCTCCTCGGGCTCACAGTCCTTGAGGATGAACCCGCTGGCGCCGGACTCCAACGCGCCGAAGACGTACTCGTCGAGGTCGAAGGTCGTCACGACCAGCACCGCCGGTGGCGTCCCGCTCGCCTCGGCGACGATCTGCCGGGTCGCGGTGAGCCCGTCGCCGTGCGGCATTCGGACGTCCATGCAGATGACGTCCGGTTGCAGCCGGCGGGCCAGCTCCACGGCGGCGGACCCGTTCGACGCCTCGGCCACGACCTCGATCTCGCCGGCCTGCTCCAGGATGACGCGAAAGCCTGCGCGGACCACTGCCTGGTCGTCCACGAGCATCACTCTGATCATGCCGGGGCCTCTTCCTTCGGACGGGATGCGGCGGGACCGTTCGTCGGGAGCGTCGCGGCGACCGACCAGCCACCGGCCGCCGTCGGGCCGGCGGTGAACGTCGCCCCGACCAGCTGGGCCCGCTCACGCATGCCCACCAGGCCGACGCCGCCGGTGCGTGCCGCCGGTACGCGTCGCGGCGCAGCGGGTTCGTTCACCACCTCCAGCGACACCGAGCGGGGCTCGAAGCGGAGAACCACCCGCGCCGCAGCGCCCGGGGCGTGCTGGCGTGCGTTGCTGAGCGACTCCTGCGCGATCCGGTAGAGCGCGACGTCGGCGATCGGTGGCACCTCGCGCTGCTCGCCCTCCCGGACGAACTCCACCGGGCCGGCGAGGTCGCCCGCGGTGCGGACGAGGTCGTCGAGCATGCCCAGCCCCGGCACCGGAGTGGCACCGTCGCCGCCCTCGTGCCCCGGTCTGCCGCGCAGCACACCGACGACCAGCCGCAGGTTGTCCAGGGTCTCCTTGCCCTGGCTACGGATCCAGGCGACACCGGCCTTCGCGGCCGCCGGGTCCCGGTCGATCAGCCGCTCGACCGCCGCCGCCTGCACGACCATGCCGGAGAGGTGGTGCGCGGCCACGTCGTGCAACTCCCTGGCCATCCGGGAGCGCTCCGCGCCGATCGCCGCCTGGACCTTCGTGTGCTGCTCCCGGATCGCCTCGTCCGCCCGCACCCGGACCAACTCCACGTAGCGTCGGTAGGTGGCCACGTAGCCGCCGACGAAGGTCGCGCCGGCGTAGGTCAGGGCGCTCGCCGAGACGTACGCGATGGCCGTCAGCAGATCCGGGGTCACCACGACGGCCGCCCCGATCGACTCCACCACCACGACCGCGCTGACGGCCAGCAGCGCACGGCGAACCGGCAGCAACGACCCGACCGTGTACGCCGCGACGAACGGTGCGAGGCCCCGGATGGTCGCCTCCGGCAGAGAGAAGCCGATGATGGGCAGTTGAAGGCCGACGACGAGCGCGAGGCAGAGCAGCGGCCGGACCCGACGCAGGCACAGCAGCATCGCCTGCGCGCAGCAGATGGCGACGAGCAGCCAGGCCCGCGCCGGGTCGAACGACACCCCATCTTCCGGTGCCACGAACCAGAACAGCGCGGTGAGCAGTACGAACGTCAGGACGGTCAGCGCGGCGGCCAGCAGGCAGTCCCGGCGGAAGACGCCGTTCACCCCGAGCCGGGTGAGCCGTCCGTCGAGCCACTTCGTCAGTCGCGGTGTGCCGGGTTCGGTGTCGACGTGGTCCCTCATGCGGTGCGCATCCTTGCTCCGGATCGTCCCGGGTCGGGCGGGTCAGTAGGAGATGCTAGGCGCGAGCAGGTGGAACTCCACCGCGAACCAGCCCGCTCCGGCGAGAGCGACCAGGATCAGGCCGCTGCCGGTGATCCGCCGCCAGCCGACGTGGCGTCGCACGTCGTCGACGAGCCGGACGGCGGCGGGCAGCACTCCGAGCAGACCGAGCAGTTGCAGCACCTGGATGGTGCGCAGTGCGGGCCCGGGAACGTCCTGGAGGCTCATGATGCTGCCGATGGTCAGCACCCAACCGGCGAACGCGAGCAGCGTGCCGGCGACAGCGAGGCGGCTCAGGATCCGCGCGGTGCGCCCCGCCCGTTCCCGGGGAGCGCGCCCGAGCCGACGGCGGACGATCGCGCCGACCGGCCAGGACAGCACGGCGAGCAGCAGCACGACGGTGGACAGGACCAGCACCGGGACGGCCACGGCGGAGGCGCGGGCCGGCTCGACGGGTAGCAACGCGAACGCGGAGTCGAAACTGATCGCCTCGACCTGGTCGTCGGTCGCCCGCATGGCGATCGTGCGCTGCCCGCCGACCTCGCGCCAGACCCAGGGCGCCACCTCTTCGTAGAGGGCGGGAGAGTCCGACAGCGGGCCCGGGTTCACCAGCAACCGGTCGCCGTCGGCAACGCTGACAGTGGTCCGACCGACCAGGCCGATCGCCGTCAGGAAGTTGCTCCCGATCGCCCGCGAGGACTCGTAGGTGCCGGCGGCCAGCGCGGCGTGCTCGGCGGTGGTCGCCGGGTCCACGCCGGCGGTCTGCTGGGCGTCGCGGGCGGGGAAGTAGCGGTCGGCGAAGCCGTTCACCACCGAATCGCGAAGCTCGTGGCTGTCGAGGGCACCGGAGCCGTTGCTGTTGAGGGACAGGAAGATCCCGGCGCGGTCGTCGGGGTAGATCTGCAGGTGCGAGTGGAAGTACTTGGTGTCGCCGCCGTGGCCGAGGATCCGGTGGCCGTTGCGGTCCTCGGTGAAGAATCCGAGGGTCATCCGGGGCCCGTCGGCCAGCGTGCCCAACGACGTCGCGTCGAGTGCCGGTCGCTGCATCAGCTCACGGGTCGGTTGGTCCAGCAGGGGCGCGAAGCCCACCGGCTCGCCGAGCTGGGCGAGCATGAATCGCGCCATGTCCGTCGCCGGGGCGCTCAGCGCACCGGGCGGGGGCGTGCCGACAATCTCGAACGGCCCGGCAGGCCCGGCGGAGGTGTCGTACCCGTTGGACATCCGGTCGCGCAGCGCCGCCGGGAGGGGCTGCTCGAAGGTCGACGACGGCATGCCCGCGCGGTCCAGGATGTTGCGTTGGACGTACTCCTCGAAGCGCGTCCCGCTGACGCGTTCGACGATGTAGCCGGCGAGCGCGTTGCTGTAGTTGGAGTACGCCGGGACGGTGCCGGGCTGGTAGATCTGCTCCGGTGGGTCGGTCATCAGGGCCTTGCGCAGGTTGAGGTCGCTGCCGTCGGTGCCGATGAGGCCGGCGATCCGCTCCTCGAAGCCGGCGGTGTGCGTCAGCAGGTGCCGCAGGGTGACGGCCCGCTCGTGGCGGAGCGGCAGTTCGAAGTCGAGGTACGTCCTGACGTCGGTGTCGAGGTCGAGCTTCCCGTCCTGCACGAGTTGCAGCACCGCGGTGGCGGTGACGAGCTTCGACACCGATCCCATCCGGAACAGATGGCGGTCCGGGTCGACCGGTACACCGGCGCTCTCGCCGGCCCCGGTGTCGGCGTACCCGTACCCCCGGGTTGTAAGGATCTTGCCGTCGTTCACGACGGCGACAGTGGCTCCCGCGATGCCGCTACGGTCGAGTGCGGCCGGCAGCAGGCCGTCGAGCCAGGCGTTGACGTCGGTGTCGGTCAGGGCGGAACCCGCCCCGCTCGCGGCGGCCGGTGCCGCCGGAGCGTCGATGGGCGGTGCGGGGTTGTGCTGCGCCGCTCCGCAGCCAGCGGCGCTGACAGCGATGACGGCAGTGGTCAGGAGCACCGCGCCGAGTCGGACGACCGGCCGGGGTGCAGCGGGGGCGAGAAGGGATAGAGAGCGCATCGTCTGCCAGTGCCTTTCCTGGGCGAACGGGTGTCCGGAGCAGGTCCGTACGGCGTCACCCGATGCCGTGGAACAAGCCTGTTCGAGTGACCGCCCCGAGCCATCTGGCGCGAGACGGCAATGCGCTTACGACCTGAGGAGGAGGGCGGGTGCACCGATGGTGGGCAGGTTTGCCCCCGATCGAGGGACATCGTTTGACTTGTGCGACGAATGCATCTTTGATGGTCGATGTGCTTGTTCGGCGTGGTCGGGCGCTTCGTCGTCTGGGTGGGCCGGTCGATGCCCTGAGCCTGGAGGACTGATGCGAGTCGTCGCACGGAGGAACCCACTACGCCCACGACGACGGCTGTTGCCGGTGGCGATGGCGGCGGTGACGCTGCTGAGCCTGGCCGTCGGTGTGCCGGCGTCCGCCGCGGCGCCGTCGACAGTCGTGGGCGTGGCCAGCGGTCGTTGCCTGGACGTGGTCGGCAACGTCAGGACCGCCGGTGCCGGCATCAACATCTACGACTGCAATGGCCAGGCCAATCAGGCGTGGACCTTCACCTCAAGTGGTGAGCTGCGGGTCTACGACGACACGATGTGCCTGGACGTGGTCGGTCAGGACACCACCGCGCCGGCCGCGCTACAGATCAACAACTGCACCGGTGGGGCGAACCAACGCTGGCGGACCACCACCTCGGGGACGATCGTCGGCGTCCAGTCCGGTCTGTGCCTGGATGTGAACGGCGCCGGCACCGCCAACAGCACCACGGTCGGTCTCTGGACCTGCAACGGGCAGTCCAACCAACGGTGGACGACGTCCTTCGGCAGCGCCGACAGCCAGCCGCCGACGGCGCCGGGCAGCCCTCGGGTCAGCGGTCTGACCTGCAACTCGGTGACGTTCGCGTGGAACGCCTCGACGGACAACGTCGCCGTGACCTTCTACGACATCTACCACGACGGCCAGTTGATGACGTCGGTGAGCGGTACGACGCTCTCCACCAACCTGACCGTGGTGGCCGGGGCGACCTGGGGTCTGTACGTCAACGCCCGCGACGCCGCCGGCAACGTCTCGCAGGCGAGCGCCACCGTCTCGATCACACCGCCGCCCTGTCAGGCCGACAGTCAGCCGCCCACCGCGCCGCAACAGCTCACCGGCACCGCGTCGGGCACCACCGTGACGCTGCGCTGGACCGCGTCGACCGACAACATCGGGGTGCGGGCGTACGACATCTACCGGGCCGGCGCGAAGGTGGGCACTGTCACCGGCGCGCCGCCGGCGACCACGTTCACCGACAGCGGCCTGACGGCGAACACCTCCTACCAGTACTACGTGGTGGCTAGGGACGGGCAGGACAACGCCTCGTCGCGCAGCGGCACCACGACGGTGACCACCGGCGCGGCGTGCGCCAACCCGGTGTGCGGGGTGCGGCAAATCACCACCGACACCGACATCCCGTGGGGTCTGGTGACGTTGCCCGACGGCAGCGTGCTCTACAACCGGCGCGACGCGCACGACATCATCCAGCTCAACCCGAGCACCGGGGCCAAGACCAACCTGGGCACCGTGCCGAACGTGCAGAGCACCGACGGTGAGGGTGGCCTGTTGGGTCTCGCCATCTCGGCCAGCTACTCCAGCGACCGGTGGCTCTACATCATGCACACCTCGCCGAGCGACAACCGCATCGTCCGGATCAGGCTGGAGAACGGGCGACTCAACACCGCCAGCGAGCAGGTCCTGCTCAGCGGCATCCGGCGTAACAAGTACCACGACGGTGGTCGCCTGCGGTTCGGCCCGGACGGCAAGCTGTACGCCAGCACCGGCGACGCGCAGAACGGCAACTACGCCCAGGACCGGTCCAGCCTCGAAGGCAAGATCCTGCGACTCAACCCGGACGGCACCGTCCCCTCGGACAACCCGTTCGGCAACTACGTGTGGAGCTACGGCCACCGCAACCCGCAGGGGCTGGCGTTCGACTCGCAGGGCCGGCTGTGGGAGCAGGAGTTCGGCAACTCGGTGATGGACGAGACCAACCTGATCACCAAGGGTGGAAACTACGGCTGGCCGGCCTGCGAGGGCACCAGCGGCACGTGCGGTACGGCCGGGTTCATCGCGCCGGCGCGCACGTACCCGACTGCTGAAGGGTCCTGCTCCGGCATCACGATCGTCCGCGACGCGCTCTACGTGGCCTGCGCCCGAGGCGCTCGGATGTACCGGGCGGTGATCAGCGGCAGCAGCCTGACGAACGTGCAGACGTACTTCAGTGGCACCTACGGCCGGCTGCGGACCGTGGAGCCGGCTCCGGACGGCGGGCTGTGGCTGACCACCACCAACGTCGGTGACAAGGACAGCACCCCGAACAACAGCAACGAGAAGATCCTGCACGTCACGCTCGGCAGCTAGTTTCTGCGACCGACCAGGGCCGCC